>DATDQL010000088.1:0-6088 GCA_035292305.1 Thermoplasmatota archaeon | reverse complement strand
GCCGCTCGGGTGTTGGCGTCGTCTGGCTCGCCTGGCGTGACGGCGAAGCCGCCTCAGTTCCACACGTGCACGACGACCTGCGCTTCCATGCTCGAAAGGTCCAGCACGCTCGCGTCGAGCACGGTGCTGCGCGTCGCGCTGCCGACCTCGACCATGACGGTGTCCACGCCGCCGCCCGGCTTGAGCGAGCGCGGCACCGTCGCCCCGTAGTCGAGCACGAGGTCGTGGTAGTGCATGAAGATCAGCGCGTTCGAGTAGAAGTACTCCCCTTCGACCGCGCCGAGGTCCACGGGGCGGTACGCCGTGAAGACCGCCGTGCCCTTGAACGGCGCGGAGCCGCCGGAGACGGACAGGAGCGGGATCGCCGTCCCGCCCAGCGTGAACTCGCGCACGACGACCGTGTTGAAGTAGGCGCCGCTGAGCGTGAACGACTGCATCGACGGCGTGTACGTCGTGTGCCGGAGGCGGTACGGCGTGTTGAGGATCGCGTGGAGCGCGTCGGTGCGGTCCTGGAAGAACGGGCCGTTGACCGGGGACGGCGAGCCGGCCGCGGACCAGGAAGGGAGCCACGTCGTGTCCGGCAGGTTGTTGCCCGTGAGGAGCAGGTCGCCGCCTTCGTCGACCCACTGCTTCACGGCCTGCTCGAACGTGGGGTCGTCGACGTCCGCGAAGCGCGCGTGCGCCGTGTCCGAGCCGATGACGAGCGCATCGTAGTTCGAGTTCGTGAAGTTCAACGGATTGTACCATGCCCACGACTGCGCGCCGTCCGTCTGGACGGTGACCGTCGCGTTCGAGATGAACCAGCCTTCGCCGCTCGCCTCGGTCGGCACGTCCTGGAACGCGTGCCACGCGAGCGCGAGGTAGAAGCGCTTGCCTGCGAGGTCGTCGAGCGGGTACTCGGTCGTGTCGAACGCGGCCGCGCTCCCGGTTCCGTCCAACGCGTAGCCGTCGTTCCCCTCGATCGTGGTCCAGACGAGGCCGGCGCCTCCGCAGTTCTCGAGGCAGAGGTACTGGATGACGCCGTAGTCGTCGAGCGCGACGTTGAACGAGCCGAGCGCGGTGTAGCCATCGACGTATTGTTTGAGCGTGAGCGTGGCCCCGTCGCCGCCGACGCCGTCGAGGCCGGTGAGGTCGACCTCCACGACGATGAGCCGGTCCTCGTCGACGAGCGCCGCGCCGGCGGCCGTTGCGCCGTACGTCCAGCTCGTGGAGGCGCAGTGGCCCATCGTGAGGACCATCGACGTCGCGGGCGGGGTCGGTGCGACACCCTCGACGCGATCGTTGTCCGGCGCGAGCGCGCCCTCGCACGCGCCCGACCGGTACGTGCTGAGGTTCACGACCTTCCAGTATCCGTCGGGGCTCGTGGACTGGATCTTGTCCTCGGCGGCGACGAAGCCGGCGAGGCGCGGGACCAGGTTCTCCGTGATCTGCTCGCGGGAGTCACGGTACAGATCGCCCGCGGTGAAGGCGAGGTCGAGGTCGTGGTCGTTCTCGAGATTCTCGAACTCCGCCCCCGTCGCGTCGAGCGATGTCGCTTCGACGATCGCGCCCCCGGTGAGGTCGCCATCGGCCTCGGTGGCGCCGACGAACGCGGTGCGGATGTTCGAGAGGGCCGGGACACCGTTGTCGCCGGAGGGGAACTGCGGGTAGATGCGGATGCGCATGTTGTTGTGCTCGAGCCCGATCGCGGCCTTCGCGAGCGCGTACCTCGACCAATCGTCGCCCCATCGGTGGATGGCGATGACCTTCTCGCCGGAGATGGTCGTCTCGCTGCCGGGCTTGAGCAGGCCCCAGCGGTCCATGCTCGTGACGGATCGCGTCTCCCAGTCGGAAGGCGAGCCGGGCGTGCCGATGAGGGCCGCGATGGCGGACGCGGCGACCGAGTCGAGCGCGGGGCCTTCGTTCTGGTGCTTCGAGATGTAGTCGCTTGCAAAATACGTCACGGACGCGAACGCGATAGCGAAGATCGCGGTGGCGGCGAGGAACGCCGGGAGGGTGGCTACCGCCTCGTCCGCCCTCGGCCTCATACCGGCTTCGTTCGGCCGTCCGCCTTTAAGAGGATATCGGCCTGCCCGGTGTGGGTGCTTGACCTGTCGGGCCGCGCCTCAACCGTTCCATATGCGGGCCCGGCTCAGCCCCGCCACACGTAGAAGAGCACGCGCAGCTCGACGAAGGGGCCCTGGGCGATCTCCGTGTACTCGACCGCGGCCAGGCGCGAGGACGAGCCCACGGGGACGCCGGAGGGGATCGTCGGGCCGTAATCGAGGAAGAGCATCTGGTAACCCTGCGAGAGCAGGTTGTGGAGGAGCTTCTTCGCCTCGACGTCGTCCTGGGGGTCGGTCAGGGCCCCGGGCGTCCACGACGTCAGGACGACGGTCCCGTCGAGCGCCCCCTGCTCGGAGACGCCCAGGATGAGCTCCGAGGCGTCCGCGCCGTCGAGGGCGTGGCTGAAGATGTCCTCCCCGTCCTTGATGTCCCACACGTAACCCGAGTCGAGGTACTGGTTCCAGGAGAGCTTCTCCGGGACCGTGAGGAGCGGGTGGGTGAGGTCGGGCTGTCCGATGCCGCCGCCGGCGCCGTCGCGCAGCGCGACGTGATACACTTCCTGGAGCCACTCCGTGCCGGAGCGCGAGCTCCCGAACGTGATGAGGACGCCGCCGCATTCGACGAAGTCCGCGACCTCGTTCTTGATCATGACGAGGGCGTTGTGCGCCGTGTTCGAGCCGACGACGAGCATGTCGTATTCCGGCGCGTCCGTGCAGGCGGGCGGGTTGTTGTCGATCGCGTCCTCGACGGAGTCCATCTCCTGATGGTCGTCCGCGAAGACGTCGCCGCCGTCCTCGTAGAGCGCGGGATCGAAGTCCTCGACGAGCTCGTCGATGTACTGGCGCTCGTTGGCGCCCGTCGGAGAGATGGATACGCCGGCGGTGAAGAGGTCGGTCGCGGACACCCAGTAGTAGAACGTCGTCTCGCGCGCGAGGTCGGTCTTCGGGGTGGCGATGACCTTCCAGAGACCCTCGCGGTCGGCGCAGGCGCAATCGACCTCCCATCGCTGGTTGTTCTGGTTCGGAAGGTCGTCGGTCGTCTCCTCGTGCATCGCCGCGGCCTCCTGCGTCCACGCGCCGGCGAAAGCGGGGCGGTAGACGCGGATCCGCGCGTCCTTGTTGTTGAGCTTGTCGCCGTCCTTGTCGAAGTGGTCGACGAGGAGCTCCACCGTGGCCCCTTGCAGATAGTACGAGTTGCTCGCCTCGGCGAGCAGGTGGTAGCGGTACGTCCCGCTCTCGACGGTCGCCTCCGCGGGCGGCGTCTTGTCGTCGCAGCCCGTGCAGTTGTCGTAGTTGTCCGACGTGACCATCGTGAGCTCCATCGTCGCCTGGTCCCACTCCTGCAACGGATGGATGCTCACGGCGACCGTGTCGGCCTGCCCGTCCGCGAGCAGCTTGGTCTGTCGCGTGCTCGTGACCTGCTCTCCGTCGACTTCCCACGAGAACGCGGTGACGAAGATCATCGGGTCCGCACCCGTGTTCGTGATGTTGAGCTGCCACTCCTTCACGTCGCCGGTGGTCACGACGGTCTCGACGAGCGTCGCGAGCGACTCCGGCGCGCCGTAGTCCGCGACGTACGCGACGCGGAACCCACGCATCTGCTCCCAGCTCAGGTCGTCCGTGGACAGGAGAGCGGGGTACGTCCGCAGGTGGAACTGGTGGTCCGTGAGGCCTAGGGCGCTGCGCGCCTCCTGATAGTCGACTCGCCCGTTGTCGACGCTCGTCGCCTGCGCGCGACGGAGGTCCTTGATCTTGTCGTAATCGAGGAAGTTCGCGTCGCTCGTGGCCATCCCGAACCGCGCGAGCTCGTCATGATCGGCGGGCCACGTCGAGCCGTCAGAGATGATGACCTCGATCCCCGTGGCGGCGCGGCTCTGGAGGTCGGAGTCGACCGTGCTCGACTCTGTGGGCGGGGCGGACGCGTACCCCATGAACACCGCCATGGCGATCGCGTACGCGCCCATCGCGGCGAGGAAACCGAGGACGGGCGAGATGGCCCCATCTGACCCACGGTTCATGCGGTCGCAACACCCCGTACGGCCTCGGTGGGCGGAAGTACAAGAGGGTATTGTGGACGGCCCCTGGTGGGTTGAAGAGCCCCTCGACGCGGAGATAGGCCCCGGGGAGGACCCGTCAACGAGAGGGCAAGCGCAAGCGCAAGGGCAAGGCGAGGGCGAGCGCGAGGGCAAGGCGAGGGCGAGGTCGGGGAACGAGACCGTAGGGGCTGCGGCAGCGTAGCCTGGCCCTTGCGCTCGCCCTTCCTTGCCCCTGCCCTTTCCCTCGCCTTGCGCTTGCCCTTGCGCTTGCCCTCGCGGTGCTCAGTTCCAGTCCGCGAACCACGCCTCGACGATCACGCGATACGTCGGCGCGATCGACGCCGCATCGTACAGGCGCGACTCGAAGAGCGCGACCTTGCTCGCCGTGAAGTCCTCGATGGTATCGCCGCCTTGGGTCAGATCCGCCTCGAGCGTCGCGACGACGAGGCTCGGCCCCAAGAGCGCGCTCATCGGCTGGTCGTAGTCGAGCGTTCCGCCCCACACGCCGGCGGACTGAGGCAGCTCGGTCGCGAGCGGCATCGTCTCGTCGGGCGTCGCGAGGGGCTCGTACACGCGGATCGTGACGACCGCGTCCGAGAGCGAGATGCCCTCGGCGACGAGCGCGTCGCGCAGCGGCTCGAAGTCGTACGCCATGCCGAGCGTCTCGCCCGTCGCGACGCCCGCGGCATCGAGCGTGAGCGTGCTCGCGTCCAAGCCGGCCTGGATGGCGACCCAATCGCCGGGAAGGAACGCCGCGTCCGACGTCCGGTACGCCGTCAGACCGGTGAGCCCCTCGAGGCGATGGCGGGTCTCCGCGCGCAGCGTCACGGTCGCGGGTTCCACAGCCGTGTCGTATGTTGCGGCCGTTGCACGGTACACTCCGTCGGAGGCCGCTTCTCGCGCGGCGACGGAGACCGCGGTCGGGAAGTCGAGCTCGGCGATCGGCTCGAGCGAGATCTCGTCGAACCAGGTCGTCCCGCCTTCGAGGAGGGCGACCTCGAGCTGCACGGCCGCGAGGGACGGGGCATCGCCAAGGAACACGTCCTCGTCGAACACGTGGTACACTCCGAGGTCCGCCGGAGAGAGCGTGGCGAGGCAGCGCGTCGCGACGCCGTCGACGAGGACCTCGGCGCCGGCCGCGTCCAGGTAGCGCACCTGCACGCAGCCCGACGCGCCGCGCATCTCGGCGTGGACGTGGAAGCCCGCGCCGCTGTCGGCGGGGATCGAGGGCTCGTAGTAGCCGCCGCGGCCATCGTTCGGCCGCGCGATCTGCCACGCGGTGTCGCCCATGTCGATCGCGAGCGAGACCGTTGCCGTGCCGTCGTCGACCCAGCGGTCGGGGACGCCGTCGACGTCCGCGTCCGTCTCGAAGCCGCCGTTCGTCACGAGCGCCGCGTCGGAGAGCAGACGGCCGTGAAAGACGGGTACGACCGTGGCATCGACGGACGTCGCGGCCGTGCCGACGACGCCGAAGTCCGGGACGAGGTAGGAGAAGGTCCACTCGGGCACGATCTGCAGCGTGGCGGAAACGCGCTCGCCGGAGGGCGCGCGTGTGCGGAGGAGGTCGCGGCTCGCGTGTCCGTTGTTGAGGTAGACGTTGAAGTCGGCGCCCGGGGGGAGCATGCGCTTCAGCTTGCCCTCGAGGAGCGACGGGTCGCCCGACGCCGCGGCGGCGACGGCCTTGTTGAGGAACACGCCGCCGTACCGTTCGTCCTCGTCGGGGAGGCCCGCGAGCACGTGGAGCGCATCCGCGACGAGGGACTCGAGCCCCTCGGGCGTCGCCGCGAGCTGCTTGCCGTCGCGGTTCGTGTCCATGACGATGAGGACGGCCCCGACCATGAGGAGCGCCATGATGATGCCCTCGAGGACGAGCAGGTTCGCGCCGCGCGCGGCGCGGAGGGTGGTCCGGCGGCCCTTCTTGCGACGCGCATTGCCGTTGCCCCCCGCCGGTCTTCGCCTAATCATGGTCCCAGTCCTCGAACCACGTCACGAGTTGCACGGTGTAGA
>DATDQL010000087.1:0-15199 GCA_035292305.1 Thermoplasmatota archaeon | reverse complement strand
TCGGAACCCGGCTGAGGCCGCTCACCTCGACCCGGCCGAAGCCCCTCCTCCCCGTCGGGAACGCGCCCCTCGTCGCGCGGATCCTCCAGAAGCTGCCGCGCGACGTCGACGAGGTCGTGCTCGCGGTCAACTACAAGCTCGACAGGCTCGCCGAGCACTTCGCCTCGCACGACTACGGCGTGCGCGTGACGCTCGTCGAGGAGAAGGAGCCGCTCGGCACGGGGGGCGCGATCAAGAACGTCGAGTCCCACATCGACGGCGACTTCCTCGTCTTCAACGCCGACATCCTCGACAGCCTCGACGTCGGCGCGTTCCGCGCGACGCACGCGCGGCTTCGCGGCGCCGGCGCGATCGCGCTCTGGAGAGTGCCGGATCCACGGCACTACGGCGTCGTCGCGCTCGATGCCACGGGGGTCATCACCCGGTTCGTCGAGAAGCCGGCGACGCGCGAAGAGGCGCCGTCCGACCTCGCGAACGCCGGCACGTACGTCCTCACGCCAGAAGTGTTCGAGTACATGCGCGCGGGCGAGGCCGCGAGCATCGAGCGCGACGTGTTCCCCGCGATGATCGCGGGCGGCCTGCGCCTCGCGGGCGTGCCTTTCGAAGGCTACTGGGTCGACTGCGGCCGGCCGGAGACGTACCTCAAGGCGAACGCGCTCTGGCTCGAGCACGCCGGGCGCGCGACGCTCCTCGGCCGCGACGTGACGGACCGCGGCGCGACGTTCGAAGAATGGGCGGCCGTCGGGGACGGCTGCGTCCTCGGCCAGGGCTCGACGGTCGCGCGCAGCGTCCTGCTTCCCGGCGCCGTCGTGGGCGACAATGCGGTCATCCGCGACAGCGTCCTCGGTGAGGGGGCACGCGTCGGGCCGGACGCCGGCGTCGTGGAGAGCGTGATCGGCGACGGAGGGGTCGTCGCGAAAGGGATGCTCCTGCGCAAGGTACGGGTGGATCCCATGACGGAGGCTGGGGACGATGGCTAGGCTGTTCGGGACGAACGGGATCCGCGGGCTCGCGAACAAGGACATGGACGGCGCCTTCGCCATGCGGCTCGGCCAGGCGTTCGGGACGACGCTTCCCGAAGGGAGCGCCGTCGCGCTCGGGACGGACACGCGCACGTCGAACCGCATGCTCGCCTCGGCCGTCACCGCCGGTCTCCTCTCGACCGGGGTCAGCGTGCGCGATGCCGGCATCGTCACGACGCCCGCCCTCCAGTACGCGGTCAAACGCGCCGCGGAGCTCGTGGCCGGCGTCGTCGTCACGGCGAGCCACAACCCGCCGGAGTTCAACGGCGTCAAGTTCGTGGACCACGACGGGACCGAGCTCGCGACGGAGAAGGAGGACCGCGTCGAGGCCGTCTTCTTCGCGAGCTCCTTCCGCGCGGCCCCGTGGGATCGTATCCACGGCGTCGACCCGCTTCCAGGCGTGAACACGCGGTACGTCGACGCCGTGGTCACGCAGGTCGATGCCGCGCGCATCCGCGACCGCCACCTCACCGTCGTCTGCGACACCTCGAACGGCGCGGGCGGGCTCACCGCGCCCGTGCTCCTCCGGCGCCTCGGTTGCCGTACGATCATGCTGAACGCGCAGCTCGACGGCACGTTCCCGGGGCACGCGAGCGAGCCGACCCCCGAGAACGTCAAGGACCTCGTCGCGAGCGTGCCGACGTTCGGCGCCGATCTCGGCGTCGTGCAGGACGGCGACGCGGACCGCTGCGTCTTCGTGGACGAGCGCGGGCGCTACATCCCCGGAGATCGCACGCTCGCGCTCGTGGCGGGTCAGGTCGTCTCCGCCACGGGGGGCGGCACGGTGGTCACCCCGGTCTCTTCGTCGTCGTGCGTGGAGGACTACGTGACGCAGAAGGGCGGCAGGGTCGAGTACACGAAGGTCGGCGCGCCCGTCGTCGCGAGGCGCATGATGGAGATCGGCGCGGTGTTCGGCGGCGAGGAGAACGGCGGCCTCATCTTCCCGCAGCACCAGCACTGCCGCGACGCGTCGATGACGCTCGCGGCGGTCCTGGAGATCCTCGCGCGCACCGGGCGGAAACTCGGCGACCTCATCGACGAGGTCCCGGAGTACCACGTGCACAAGCACAAGATCGCGTGCGCCGAGGAGGCGAAGGCCCGCGTCCTCGAGGCGTTCGCCGCAGCGCACACCGGCGACAGGGTGGATCGCACCGACGGCGTGAAGGTCCTCTCCAAGGACGGGTGGGTCCTCGTGCGCCCGAGCGGGACCGAGCCGATCGTGCGCGTCTACGCGGAATCGCGCGACGCCACGAGGGCGCGCGCGCTCGGGGACGCGGCGCTCGACGAGCTGCGGCGCCTCGTCCCCCGTTGACCGGTCGAGGCCGGGGGTCGTTCGTTCCGCCGTGCGCATATGAACCGGGAGCGGGAGAGCATCCCGTGCGAGGTCGCTCGCATGAATCCGTGGAGCAAGACGGCCAAGCCCCGTCCGCAGAAGCCGCTCGCGCGGCCGCGGACGGAGGCCGAACGCCCGGAGCAGCCCCGGCGGAACGAACCGATGCACGAACGCGACGCCGGCCCCGAGCTGGCGTGGCGGACCCAGGATGGCGTGCATGGGGTCTGGCTGCGCCGCACGTCTTCGTAGACGTGCTCTCGCCGCCGGGGTAAGCCCCGGCGGCGCCTCCCTCTCGTTGCGGGCTTAAGACTCGCCCCGAAGCTTCTTGTTCGGAAGGTGTCAGAGGGTAACGGCGAGGGTTCCGGATGGACCTCGTGAAGCGCAAGGCGGTCAAGGACGAGCCGCTGCTTGCCAGCGAATCCGCGAAAGTGCAGGCCGTGCTCGACGACGGCTCGCCCGCCAAGCCGCTCGCGAAGCCGAAGTGGCACTCGGACGACGGCATCGTCGGCGTCTGGTCGGACGATTGACGTCGTCCTACAGGCCCACGTCCTCGAACACGTCGACCGCGGTGTCCGCCAGGTCCGGCTTGATCTCGTACTTCTTCAGGAGCTCGCGCACCTGCTCCGGCCGCACGAGGCTCACGTGCACCTCGCGCCCTTCGCGCGCCTGCTGCACGACGCCGACCTGGGTCATGCGCTTGAGGTGGTGCGTCATCGTCGACGGCGAGACCCCGACCGCCGTCGTGAGCTGGCCGTGCGTCCGCTCGCCGTTCACGAGGAGTTCGACGGCGACCGCGAGCGGCACGCGTTGCCGCAGCATCGCGAGCGCGCGCTTCTCCTCCGGCGAGAGCACGTCGCGGAGGAAGCGCTCGCCTTGCTCGCGCGGATAGTACCGAAGGTAGCGCCCGACCTCGAGACTCGAGAGCACGCCCTCGCGTTCGAGGACGCTCAGGTGGTACCGCACCGTGGTCGGCGCGTAGTCGAGCTCGCGGACGATCTCGCTGAAGTGGATCCCGGGGCGCTCGCGCACCTTGTCGAAGATGCGCTGCCTCGCTTGCAGCTCGAGCGCATCCTCGGGGCCGCGCGCGAGGGCGACGACGGGGAGGACGAGACAGTCCAAGGGCTCGAGGTCGATCACGCGCCGGCTCACCTCTTCGCGAGCGCCAGGTAGAGGACGGCCAGGAACGCCGCGTCGAAGGCCGCCCCCCACGTGAGGAGCGTGACGGGATCGCGCCCCGACCACAGGGCCCAGCTCAGGACGAGGCCCTTGAAGAGGAACACGGCGAACGCGCCCGCGAGGAACGCGAACCGCGGCCGCCGGTCGCGGCGCCACGCGACGAGCATGATCGCCGCGAGGGCCGCCGCGACGACGGTGGTGAAGGCGATTCCCGCGGTGGCTGCGGTCTCCGGCATTCAGTTCCTGCGTCGGGCAAGGAACCCTGCCGCCAAAAAGGCGACGGCTGCTCCGGCGGCCATCACGTAGGCGGGCCCGTCGAAGAGCACCTGGACGACCGGAGCGAGCGACTGGATGTCGAGGAACCCGACGGCGGGGTCGTGGACGACGATCTCGCCGCGCGGATACGTGAGGTAGAGCTGCGCCGTCCCCGCGGCGGCTGCCCCGCCGACGTACACGGTCGCGAAGACGGGTTGCTCGACGCCGTCGGCCGCGGCGGCAGGGACCCAATCGAGATACGCCGCGCGACCCGCGCTCGTCGACACGAGCGCCGGAGCGCGGAGGTCGCTGCGGAACGATGCGGACTCGCCGATGAACGCGGCGCGCAGGGCGACGTACGAGGTGGAACTGGAATACGAGTAGCCGTCGAGGACGACGTCGAACTTCTCGCGGTCGATCTCGGCCCGGTGACGGAAGGCGAGGCTGCCCCCCGGCGGGAGCGCGTACGTCACGGTCGCGACCCCGTCGAGCGTCTCGGCGCCGGCGGACAGGTCCGCCACGCGGAACGCGCGCAGGATGCGATCGTCGAGGTCGAAGGCCCCGTCGCCGTTCACGTCCTCGAATTCGAGGAGCTCGAGGAATGCCACCTCGATCGCGACGCGATCGCTTCGAGGCTCGCGGAGCTCGAGGACGGTCGCGTTGTCGCGCATGGAGACGTCGACGCCGTGGGCTTCGTGCTCGATGCGGACCTCGAGGCCGTGGTTGCGCTCGATGCGAACGCGGTCGCGCCCGCGGTTCTCTGCGGCGCCGGTCCCGCTCGAGTCCTCGTCCCATTCGGTTTCGGACTCGACATCGGTCTCGTCCTCCGCGGTGCCGGGACAGTCGCGGGTCTTGGTCTTCGATGTCTCGCGGTAGCGCGTGCCGTTCGGGAGCGTCTCCTCGTTCTCTGTCTCGCTCTCGCTCTCGACGCATGCATCGCCGTCGCGGCCCTCCCGGCGCTCGACGCGTTCGCAGCCGCCGGTCGTGGCGTTGGACGTCTCGTCCTCATCGCACTCCGCGGCGTCGTCGCCGTGGGTCTCGACGTCGTCCGAGCGTCCATCGCGCCGGTCGTCCTCCCCGCCCGGTCCTGGCCCTGCGAAGGCCGGCAGGGCGAGGGATAGGCCCAAGAGGAGGGCCAGGACGGGCGGGCGGAGGGCCATGGGCACGTCCCAGGTACCTTCCGAAGGGATATCCCCCTTTCCGGTGGAGGCTCGAACCATGCCGGGGGTCGTTCCCTATTTACGGCGCCAGCGCGGCCCCTGGGCCGCGTCCTCGACGAGGAACCCGATCTCCGCGAGGCGGTCGCGGATGCGGTCCGCGGTCGCGTAATCCTTCCTCGTCCGGGCGGCCTCGCGAGCCTCGACGAGGAGGTCGAGGAGGGCCGGGACCACGTCGCCTTGCGCCTCCTCGGCGGGGAAGACGTCGAAGACGTGCGCGAGGCGCTCGAATGCGAAGAGCCCCTTCTCGAGCGACTCCCGCCGTGGCCCCGCCTGCGCGTAAGCGTTGAGCGCCCCGGCCAAGTCGAAGAGCGCGCTCAGCGCGATGGGCGTGTTGAAGTCCGCGTCCATCGCGTCGCGGAACGCCTGCTCGGCCTTCGCGACACGGCCCTCGACCGCACGGTCCTCCGCCGTCGGCGCCGCCCGCGAGGCCGCGTTCTTGAGCGCGGAGCGCGCGTTGAAGCGCGCGTTCGCGAGCCGTTCGACGTTGCTCGCGGCCTGTGCGAGCCCGACCTCGCTGTAGTCCACGGGGCTCCGGTAGTGCGCCCCTGCGAGCCAGAGGCGGAGGACCTCGGCCTTCCACTCCGTGAGCGCGGCGCGGACCGTGACGAAATTGCCGAGGCTCTTCGACATCTTCACGCCCTCGACGGTGAGGAAGCCCGCGTGGATCCAGCAGCGCACGAACGGCTTCCTCCCGTTCGCGCACTCGCTCTGCGCGAGCTCGTTCTCGTGGTGCGGGAACACGAGGTCGCGCCCGCCGCCGTGCACGTCGATCGTGTCGCCGAGCAGCGCCTTCGCCATGACCGAGCATTCGATGTGCCAACCCGGGCGACCCTTCCCCCAGGGCGAGTCCCACGCGACGCCCTCGCCGGGCTTCGACGCCTTCCACAGCGCGAAGTCCGCCGGGTCGCGCTTGCCCTCGGCGACGTCCTTCCGGACGCCTTCGAGCATCTCCTCACGCTTGAGGTGCGAGAGCTTCCCGTAGTCCGGGTCCGTCGCGACGGAGAAGTAGACCGTGTCCCCGAACTCGTCCTTGCCGACGTACGCGTGCCCCTTCGCGAGGAGCGTCTGCGTCATCGCGACGATGCCGTCGATGTGCTCGCTCACTTTCGGGTACGCCTCCGGGGACAGGATCCGCAGGCGGCGGAACGCCTCCACCGAGACGTCGTGGACGCGAGCGGCGTACGCGAGCGGGTGCTCGCCGTTCGCGTGGGCTCGCGCGATGATGCGGTCGTCGACGTCCGTGATGTTCTGGACGTGCATCACCCGCAGGCCGCTCGCCTCCATCCAGCGGCGCATGACATCGTACGCGACGTAGGCGCGGGCGTGCCCGATGTGCGCCTCCTCGTACGGGGTGAGACCGCACACGTACATGCGGACCTTGCCCGGCTCCAACGGGACGAGGTCCTCGAGCTTCCCCGAGAGCGTGTTCGTGACGCGCAGCGTCATCGGGGCGACGGAGACGGGACGCGCGAGAAAAGTCTACCGGTGGCGCGACTCATTCGCCGTGCACGAACCAGACGAGGATGCGTACCCCGACGAGGAGGGTCGTGATGACGGCGAAGTTGAGCATGAAGTCCTGGCGGATGACGCGGCCGGTCTTGCGGGCCTCTTCGGGCCACAGTCCGAGCGATAGGGCGCCCATGCGACCGCGTTCGGGGGCGGGAGGGACGCTCGTTGTGGAACGCGCGTTCACCGCCGCCTTGTACACTTCTTCGGCAGAGGGCGATGGATGAGGGATGCGCGTCGAGGGATGAAGGGGACGGCCGAGGGGACGAAGGATGATGGGAAGGGAGCAATGGGCGAACGGGACGGGCGCTCCGCCGATGGCCGTCGCTCCCGCGTTGCCCTTCGCCGTCCTCCCTCGCCCTTCCCCTTGAGGTCGACCCCTCGGCCCGTCCCCCTCATCCTTCGGCCCATCATCCCTCATCCTTGGCCCTTGACCTCACGGAGCGCCTGCAGCGCGAACGGGTTCCTCGTCATCCGCATCGCATCATCGAGGCTCATCCAGGTGACCTCGGCGATCTCGTCAGGGTCCGGCGTCGTCTCGCGCGTCGCGGCGCGGCACAGGAACACGTGCGCGCGCAGGAAGTACGGGGACTGGAAGCGCATCGTGTACACGCCGACCGGGCGCACGACCTCGATCTCGAGGCCGACCTCCTCGCGCACCTCGCGACGCACGCCGTCCTCGGGCGCTTCGCCGTAGAGGACGAACCCGCCCGGGATGTTCCAGAACCCCTTCGTGAACCCGCGACTCGCCTTGACGACGAGGATCTCGTCACGGTCCAGGATCATCGCGCCGGTCACTTCGCGCACGAGGCTCGCGTTCACGGCGCGATGCACGAGGGCGTCGACGTCCGGGAGTCCGGGGACCTTGTCCTTCGGCAACCAGTCCGGCCGGAACCGGTGGTCCACAGGCGTGCAGAAGACCACGTCGTGGTCGGGGAAATTGAGCGGCACGCGCTCCTCGACCTCGAACGCCACCTCCTCCGGCGTCGGCAGCGCGAGGCGGCCGTCGCGGCGGACGAGGAAGAGCTGGCCGTCGGATTCGACGTAGAGGAACTTTGCCAAGGCATGGCGCGAACGCGAAGCGTACGCATGAAGGCGCGGGCGAGTCCGGTCCGATGCCGCCCGCCAGGTCCACACGGAGGAACGGAGGCACGGAGGATCGGAGCGTCCTCCTCTTCGAGTGCCATGGCCAGACGGGATAGCGGTCCTCCGTTCCTCCGACCCTCCGTTCCTCCGGGTGATCCTGGCGGGTCAAGACCGGGTTTCGCGCCCGCCGCAACGCTCATCTCCGATGCGTCGCCTCGCCGCCCCATGCAGTGGCTCGTGAAGGCGCGCGTGCGCCCGGGCTCGGAGGAGGCGATCGAGGCCGCGCTCGCGGAAGGCGAGCTCGCGGAAGCGCCGTTCGCGAAGGAGCTGCGCAAGGCGCTCGCGAAGCGACTCGGCACGGACGCGCACTTCTACTTCCCGCTGGAAGGAAAGGACCCGGAGCGCGAGCTCGGCCCAGACGTCCTCGAGCACGTCGAGGTCCTCGGGAAGACCAAGATCCACGAGGTCGCCTCCGGGTACGGGTTCGACGACGAGGACGAGGAGCCCGTCCACGGCCGCGCGCGTGCGAAGCCGGCGGCCCACGGCCGACCGCGGCCCGCACCGCGAAGGACGCGCGCGAGCCAGGAAGACGAGTAGGTCGAACGCGACGCACCGATGCTCCGTTGGATCCCGCCAGGATCACATGGAGGAACGGAGTTTCGGAGGAACGGAGGACCGCCACTCCGAATGGCCATCGCGGATCGACGAGGAAGAAGCCCCGATCCTCCGCCCCTCCGTTCCTCCGTGTAGACCTGGCGGGCGACAACGGACCGCGGCACGTGCCGGAACTGGCCAGGCCGCTCACGGCGGCCCGGCGGGCTCCATCACCACGACGTGGCTCGCAAGGAAGTACCCCTCGCGGTGGTGCAGCGGGTCCACGGTCGGATCCGCGTAGTCCGGGTGCCAGTCCGCGACGAGGCGCACGAGCCGCACGGTCGCGGGCGCGTCGAGCGTCACGTCGAAATGCGTCGCTTCGCCGAAGGCGGCGGGCACCACGGCGACCGCGGTCCACACGCGTCCGTCGACGCTCGTCTCGACGAAGACCTGCGTGCCGAACGTCTGCGCGGTGTCGCCGGCGTCGAACCAGTCGTCGCTCCGCCACGGCGCGACGGCGAACGAGCCGTGCAGCCTTTCCACGGTAGGCTCGTCCTCGAGGTAGTACGAGTGGAAGAAGCTCGCCGAATCCCAGCGGTCGATGCCGCCGAACCAGCACGGGTGCGTCGCGAAGAAGTCCTCCATGAGGTCCGCCTCGCACGTGAGGTTCCGGGAGCGCCCGGGCACGTCGCCGGGATCCGGGACGTCGGCCTCGTCGACCTCGAGGGATCCCTCGGAATAGTCGAGATAGCCTGCGAGCCCCTGCGTCGTCGACACGGGCTCGCGGATGCGCAGGAAGCGGAACGCGTCGGGCGCGGCGCCGAACGTGAACTGCAGCGTCTGCCGGTCGTTGCCGCTCGCGACGAATGCGGTGCCGGCGACGTAGCGCCCGGCCGCGATCTCGGTCCATGAATTGCCGTCGAGGCTTGTTTCGAGCACGAGCGGGAAGTACGGCGGGACCGTCGCCGTGCGGACGTCGGACGGAGGCGCGAAGTGCTGCTCGACGGTACGCACGTACGCCTTGCCCGCGCGCAGCGTGACCGGGCCGCCGAGGTCGTACGTGTGGTGGCCTCCGTGCATGTAGCATGTGCCGTTGCTCGCGCTGTACTCCATCGCCTCGAACGGCCTGTCGTGGATGCCGCCGCACCCGACGCGGAGCACGTGGTCGATGTCGTCGCGGACCGTGATCTCCGTCGTGCGCCGGTGCTCGAAGCCGCTCGCGTCCGTGACCTTCACCGCGACGGTGCGCACGCCGACGGGGAGGCTCACGACGGGGTCCTCGCCCGCCGTCTCGTAGATGCCGTCGAGGTCCGTGTCCCACGCGACCGTGAGCGGCGCCTCGCCGCGGCGGATCTTCACCGGGAGCTGCTGCGTGTCGAGCGCGCCGTAGACGTACTTGTCCAACGGGTCGAGGCGCGGAAGGTTCCCGTCGGGCCACGCGGTGATGGTGACGTGCGCGGTGTCGGGCGTCGCCGTGAACGGCTCGACGACGGCGGTCCACGCGCCCGGCTCGGGGTTGAACACGGTCGCGCCCTCGGGCTTGCCGCCCGTGCGGCCCGCGTTCCCGGTCTTGTCGAACTCGTGGTAATCCTCGAGTCCGAGGTCGATGTCGTTGGACTCGTCCGTCCAGTCGAGCCTCGCGTCGAGTCGAGCGGTGCCGATCCAGACCTGGAACGGGATGCGCTCCGTGAGGAGCAGGCCGAGCGTGCCGACGTCGGTCTCGCGCGTCGCGTCGAGGAGCGTGTACGACGCGACGCGGCGGAACTTCACGGTGTCGGTGGCCGTCGCCGAGGTCGCATCCGTGACCGTGAGATCCGCGGTGTAGTCACCGGCCGCGAGCCCGACGACGTTCATCGTCGTGGAGACCGCGTTCGGTGTCGTCATCCGCGAGGTCGAGCCCCCGAAACTCCACGCGTACGTGTAGGGCGGGTTGCCCCCGAACGCGCGACCGCCGAGCGTGAAGGCCGCGTTGCTCAGGATGAGCGCGCTGTCGCCTGCGTCCGCGACGAGCGTCCCGGGCGCCACCGCGGGCGGGGCGAGGGTGGCGAGGGGAGCTGCGACGAGGAGGACCGCGAGCGCGAGCCGCGTGTGAGGGTGGGGCAACGTGGGACCTCCCAAGGACGGCCGCAGTCGCCGGGGGTGGTCTTCAAGGTTCTCACGGACTTCTTTCCGCGTATGCACCTCGTCCGCGTCGGCGTCGTCCGCTCCCCGTTCGCGACCCCGCTCGACGCCCCGCGGCAGGGGCTGCTCTCGGATACGCTCTCGCGCATCGAGGTCGCGCCGGAGTTCGCGTCGGCGCTCGGTGACATAGCCGTGGGATCGCGCCTCCTCGTCCTGACCTGGGCGCATCTCGCAGACCGCGCGCACCTCGCGCGACCTGACGGCACGGGCGCGTTCGAGGGGCGTTCGCCGCACAGACCCAACCCCATCCTCGTCACGGATGTCGAGGTCGTCGCGCGCGACGGGAGCGTGTTGACCGTGCGCGGGTCAGATGCCATCGATGGGACGCCCGTCCTGGATCTGAAGCCCGCGGAGGCGGAGTGGGAGGGGCCGATGCCGTTCCTGCGGCAGTTTGCCGCCGCATCGGGTAAACTTCCGTAGATCCCCGCCAGGATCACACGGAGGAACGGAGGTACGGAGGATCGGAGTCGGCTTTCCCCTCTCGCCAAGCGGCTTCCGTGCGGCCGACCTCGGGACAAACCTTGAGTGGACCCCGATGCACCGCCGCTCGTGACCGATCGGAACCTGATGCGCCTGACCGGCGTGGATTCGAAGATCAACGAGATCACCGCCGAGATCGTCGACGCCGCGATTCTCGTGCACACGGAACTAGGTCCAGGGCTTACCGAGAAGGCGTACGTCGCGTGCCTCGGCCCCGAACTCGTGCATCGCGGTCATCGAGTCCTCACAGAGGTCACCATCCCGCTGAGCTGGCGGGGACGGCGGCTGCACGAAAAGGTCCGCGTCGATCTGCTCGTCGACGATGAGGTGCCGGTCGAGGTGAAGGCCACCGAAGGTACCCCTCCGCTTTTCGCGGCGCAGTTGCGGAACTACGTACGGTTCCTGGACAAGGACGTCGGGCTCCTTCTCAACTTCAACGTCGCACACATGCGGGAGGGCATCGTCCGCGTGACCAACATCCGTCGACCTCAGGGTCTCTTCCTCAGGAGGACGTAGTGGTCCTCCGTTCCTCCGATCCTCCGTGCCTCCGTGTGATCCTGGCGGGTATCAACGGAACGTCCGGCGGGCATCACAGGAACCCCCCGATCGTCGTCGAGTCCAGGAAGTCCGCGTCGTAGAACCGCGCGACCTCGCCCGCGACCTGCTCGGGACCGAGCGCCGGCCGCACCGCGGCGACGACGCGCGCGCGCAACGCCAGGTCCGCGCCGATCTCCGCGGCGCGCGCGTGCACGGCCTCCGCGACGCCGAACGCGTACCCGTGGTCGTCGACGCGTGCGAACGAAGAGCCGCGGAACACGTCGCGGGCGTAGAGGAGCCGCGCGTACGGCGCGAGGGCCTCCGCGACCGCGGTCGGGACCTCCGCGTGCCGCGCGAGGCCTTCGATGCGGCCGCGCTCGTCGAGGCGGCCGTCCTCCTGCATCTCGACGAGGCGCGCGTCGGCACCGTCCAGGTCGAGGGTGAGCCACCGCAGGTCCGCGTCGAGCCAGAACGGTCGCGTCCTCACGGGGCCGTCGAAGGCGGAGAGCGCGGCCTGAGCGAGGGCGTCGAGCGTCGCGCTCTCGCCGGCGGCCTCGGCGAGCCGCGCGACCTCGGCGCCGGTCGCGAGCGCTGGCGCGCGGGCCCGGAGCGCCTCGATCGCGCCACGCGGGTCGGTCCAGGCGTCCTCCGCGAGCGCCTTCTCGCGGAACAGCCGGTGCGCCTTCCGCGCGTCAGACGGGCCGTCGGCGTGCGCGGCGGCCGCGGCCTCGGCGCCACTCTCGGAGAACGCTCGATCGAGCGCGGCGCCTCGCGCGTCGACGACGCCGCGGCACGAGAGGTCGACGTAGACCTCCGTGCGTTCGCCGAAGTAGACGTGGAACGGGAAGAACCGGCAGTGGGCCGGGCGGTCGGCGTACGCGCTGCACTGCCGGTCCTTGAGGAGGTGGCAGGCGCCGTGCTCGCCCTGCAGGCCGAGGTACGTGCGCCCGTCCGCCACGAGGACCGGGATGAAGGTGCGGGTCGCGCGGAGGGCCTTGAGCTCGGCGGGGGAAGCCTCCGGCTGGAACGTGCAGCAGAAGCCGCAGCCGGGGAGGCAGGTGAAGGACTTGTCCGCGAGCTCTCGGCGATCCAACGGGCGCGCCATGGGGGGTTCAGGTATATTGCCGGCCCTGCTTCGGCGGCGACGTTTCTTTCCGAGAAGCGTCATGTTCCGTTGTCGCCCGCCAGATCCACCCGGAGGAACGGAGGGTCGGAGGAACGGAGATCCTACTCCGATCCTCCGTGCCTCCGTTCCTCCGTGTGAGTATGGCGGGTCACAACGGAACGCCGCGGCCCAGGAGCTACCGCGGCGCGTAGTCCACCTTGCCGACCGCCTCCCACTCGAGGCGGCCCTGGCTCACCTCGATGACGAGGAGCCAGGTCCCCGGGACGGGTTTCGCTCGCGTCTCGAGCACGGCCTCGATGCTTCCCGTCGCATCGACGGTGAACATCTGCTCGACGACGGGTCGCCCGTCGGGCGCGGCGAGGACGAAGCGACCCTCGGCGCCGGCCACGCCGCCGCCCTTGAGGTCGAGCGCGACGCGCGTGGCGTTCGGGTGGACGGGGAACTCGACCTCGCTCGGCCCGAGCCGTGTGGACGCGGCGCCTTCGAGGGAGAGCGGGAGGTTCACGTACACGACGCCGGTCCACGCCTCGCCGCCGCCCTGCTCCGCGACGACCTCCTGGGCGGAGACACGATAGCGGCCGGGGACGTCGTAGGTGTGAGAGGCGCTCGCACCGAACGCGGTCCCGTTGTCGCCGAAGTCCCAGAAGTATCGTCCCCCAGGGACCGCCCCGGGCACGTCGAACCGCATCGTCTCGTTCACGGGGACGGTGCGCTCGCCCAGCGCGCCGACCCGCACGATCTCTGTCGGGGGATCCGTGATCGCGCATCCTGCGAGCGGGGTCGCGACGAGGACGACGGCCACGAGACAACGGAGGCGCACGGGAACGGACAACCCGTGGCCCCGGCTTCAAAGGATTGGGAAGGCGACCGAAGGCTTCGGCTGGCGATACCCTCTTCCCCCGGCCGCCCGTCCGCGGGACGCCTTACGGGGGCCAAGTCCGTGGTGGTCCAACGCTTGATTCGCGCGGCTGGCCCGGGCGACCTATCCACCCTGCTCGCGCTCGAGCGGGCGTGCTTCCCGCCGGGACGCGCGTACCATGTGACCGAATACCGCGACGCGCTTGCGCGACCGGACGCGGTGAACCTCGGCGTCGTCCTCGACGGCGCCGTCCGAGCGTTCGCGGGCGCCGTGATCGAGGAAGGAGGTCGCGTCGGACACCTCTTCACGATCCACGTCCACCCGGACGAGCGTCGTCGCGGCCACGCGCGCGCGTTGCTCGCCGCGCTCGAGGACCGCCTGCGCGCCCGGGACGTCCGCGTCGCGCGCCTCGAGGTCGCGACATCGAACGACGCCGCGCTCGCGCTCTACCGCGCCGCCGGGTACGCGGAGGTCGGCGCCGTGCCCGGGTACTACGCGCTGCCGGACGAGGACGCGGTGCGGATGGAGAAAGCGCTCTGAACGGACGATGGTCAAAGGACAGCCGACAAAGGACAACGAACGGTCCGAAGGACAAAGGGCCGGACCGCTGGCCATCGGCCCGCCGGCCGCGTCTTTGTCCTTTGTCAGTCGTCCTTTGTCCTCGTCACGGGCGCGTGCGCCGGTGCGCGCGGATCTCGGCCACCGTCACGCGCACCTCGTCCTCGCCGCCGCCCGGACGCGGCCGCGCCTTGAAGATCGGCACTCCCGCGTGCCAAGACCCGCCGAGCCGGACGAACGCCGTGCCGGAGCGCTCCTTCAGGAGGACGGCATCGTCGGTCTGCTCCGCCATCGCGGCGTCCTCGTCCTCGGCGAGGGGCACGGTGACGAGCGGGAGGTCGTCGTGCCATGCGTCCCCGTCGAAGACGCGAGCATGGACCCCTTCGGCCGGCAGGACGACGCGCATTCGGGATTCCTCCATCGCGACCCGTCAGCGCGGACGGCAGGATTTGAACCTGCGAGGGCGAGCCGCCCCGTGCGCCCTTCGGTCGCACGGCGCGCTCGCGAGGCCGCTTCGGCGGCCTCGCTCGTCCCACCGGTTTTCGGACCGGGTTGGACAAGTCCGCAACGCGGACGGCAGGATTTGAACCTGCGAGGGCGAGGCCCACCGGTTTTCGAGACCGGCGCCTTACCGAGCTAGGCTACGTCTGCAGCTTCTCGTGCGGCCCGGGGTACGCGGACGGGGAGATTTGAACTCCCGCGGGGAAATCCCCACAGCGTTTCCAGCGCTGCGGTCTACCGAGCTAACCTACGTCCGCAGCTTGGGCCCGGGCGGAAGCAGGCGCGGATGCCGCGTCTTGCCTAAAATACGTTCCCTTGCCGCCGGACACGACCCGGACGACCCGGAGCGCGTCCCCGTCGACGAGGTCGTCCGTGTCCGGCACGGGCGAATTCCCGCGGAAAACAAGCACAAGGTCGCGTCGGATGGCGAGAGCGCGCAAGGCGTCCGCGACGGTCGCCCCCGCCGCCAGTTCGAGCGCGCGCTCGCGGTCCGCGAACCCGTGCAGCCGGACGACGACCCGCACGCCCCCGCCACCGCCCGCCGCGGCATCAAGGCACCGTCCCTTGTCCCCGGGGGCGGGTCGCGAACCCTTTTGGCCTTTGCCGACCAGGCATCGTCAGCGCGACGCTCCCGAAAGGATGGTCAGGGGGGAGCGCCCGCATCGGGTCGTTCGATGGACGCGGCCGAGAGCCTCCGGGTCATGACGTTCAACCTCCGTCACCACCGCGAGGAGCGCCTGGGGTGGCACGCCCGGCGCGAGGCCG
>DATDQL010000086.1:0-4809 GCA_035292305.1 Thermoplasmatota archaeon | reverse complement strand
CGTCCGCGAGCCCGAAGTACCAGAGCAGGCGCGCCCAGTAGTCGCGCGCCGCCGCGTCGTCGACGACGAACCCGGCGCCGAGGGAGGCGAGCACCATCGCGACGAGGACGAGGAAGAACGCGAACGCGCGGTTCGCGACGCGACCGCGCGCGGCAAGCATGAGCGTCGACGCGAGCGCGAGGTCGACGGCGGCGGCCCCGAAGAAAGCGACCGCGGCGAGGCTGAACGCCATTCAACCGGCCTCCGCGCCCGGCACCACGGTCCCGGCGCCGCCACGCCCGAGCTCCACGCGGGAGCGACCCGCTTGACCCGTCTTGAACGTTGCCCGGTCACACGTTCCCGAGCACGCGCCCCAGGAACTGCCTCGTCCGCTCCTCCCGCGGCGCCGCGAAGAACGCCTCCGGCGGCGCCTCCTCGACGATGCGCCCCGCGTCCATCATGACGACGCGGTCCGCGACGTCGCGGGCGAAGCCCATCTCGTGCGTGACGACGACCATGGTCATGCCGCCCTCAGCGAGCTCCCGCATCACGCGCAGCACCTCGCCCGTGAGCTCGGGGTCGAGGGCGCTCGTCGGCTCGTCGAAGAGGATCGCCTTCGGGCGCATCGCAAGCGCGCGGGCGATCGCGACGCGCTGCTGCTGGCCGCCGGAAAGATTCCCCGGGTACGCGGCGGCCTTGTCCGCGAGACCGACGACCGCGAGCACCTCCCCCGCGCGCTGCGTGGCCGCGTCGCGGGGGAGACCGAGCACCTTGCGGAGCGGGAGCGTGACGTTCTCGGCGGCCGTGAGGTGCGGAAAGAGGTTGAACGCCTGGAAGACCGTGACGAAGCGCTCGCGGAGCACGCGGAGCTCCTCCCTCGGCGCCGCCCGGACGTCCTTGCCGTCGAGGCGCACGACGCCGTCCGTCGGCTCGACGAGGCGGGTGAGGCAGCGCAGGAGCGTGCTCTTGCCGCATCCGGAGGGGCCGATGACGCAGCATACGTCGCCTTCGGCCACCTCGAGGTCGACGCCCTTCAGGACCTCCGTCGCGCCGAAGGACTTGCGGAGACCGCGGACCTCGATGAGGGCGCCAAGGACGCCAAGGGTGCCAAGGACGCCAAGGGGGAAGATCGGAAACAGCCTACCGAGCGCGGAGGATCCTGCTCCTTGGCGTGCTTGGCCCGCGTGGCGTGGGCGGCGCATGTTAATGCGCCGCCCCCGAAATGCCAAGCCCCGGGATCGCGAGCTTGCGCTCCACGCGCTGCGACACGAGCGACAGCGTGTACGTCAGCACGAAGTACATCACCGCGACCGCAAGCAGCGGCTCCGCGATGCTGTAGTACCGGTTCCCGAGGATGCGCGCCTGGAGCATCAGCTCGACGACCCCGATCGTGCTGAGCAGCGACGTGTCCTTGACGAGGATGACGTACTCGTTCGTGAGGGGCGGGATGACGAGCCGCAGGGCCTGCGGGAGCACGACGTGCCGCAGTGCCTGCGCGCGCGTGAAGCCGAGCGCGAGGGCGGCCTCGGTCTGGCCGGTCGGGATCGCCTGGATCCCCGCGCGGACGATCTCCCCCTGGTACGCGCTCGTGTTCACGACGAGCGCGATGATGCCCGCGGTGAGCGGCGAGAAGAGGAGCGCGGGATGGATCGCGGGGAGCGCGAGCCAGACGATGAAGATCTGGACGAGGAGCGGCGTCCCTCGCAGGAACTCGACGTACGCGTTCGCGATCCAACGGACCGGCGCGACGCGCGTCAGGCGCGCGAGGCCGACGAGCACCCCGAGCGGCAGCCCGAGCACGATGGCGACGAGGCTCACCCACACGACGAGCCACCCGGCGCGCAGGAACTCGGCCGAGTGGTCGAGGACGATGTCCCACCGCCACCCTTGGACCGGCGCGCCCACCGTGAGGTTGAGCGTCGACGTCGCCGTCTGGCCGCACGCGTCCGTGACGCGGAGCGTGACCGGGTACACCCCGTTCTCGCCGAACGTACGGCGGGAGGCGAACGCGCCGCTTCCGAGCGAGCCGTTCTCCTCGAACCGTCCGTCGCCGTCCCAGTCCCACGCGAAGTCCGCAAGCGGCGTGCAGGGCGTGTGCGCGCGGGACGCGGGGAGCGCGCTCGCCGTGACCTCCTGCCCCGGGTCGGACTTGTCCGGCGAGAGGCTGAACCGCGCGGTGGGCGGCGTGCGCTCGTCCTGCGCGGCGGCGGGCGCGACGATGAGGAGGAAGAGGACGAGACCGACTGCGGCGAGGACGCTCCGGGACCGCGCCCGGGCCCGTCCGTGCCCCGGCCCGACCGGGCCGGAACCCGAGCCCAAGCCCCTGCCCGAGCCCGTCTGCGTCAGATGCCCCACTTCTCGCGCAGGTCGTCGTACGTGCCGTCGGCGAAGATCGTGGTCAACGCGGTGTTGATCTTCGCGAGCAGCACGGCGTTGCCCTTCTTCACGGCGACTCCGTACTCGTCGCCGACACTGAACTCGAACGCGACGACGATGCCCCCGCCCTTCGCGGCTTCCTTCTGCGCGGGCGCGTCCATGACGACGGCTTGGACGTCGCCACGCTTCAGCGCCTCGATCGCGAGCGGGTACGAGTCGTAGCGCGTGAGCGCGGCCTCGCCGAAGTGCTCGACGACCTGGTCCGCGCCGACCGTGCCCGTCTGCGCGCCGAACTTGAGGCCCTTCCCTTCCATCGAATCGAGGTCGGCATACTTGCCGTCGTCCTCGGAGCGGACGGAGACGGATTGGTTCGCCTCGTAGTAGGCGAGGGAGAAGTCGACCTCCTCCTGGCGCGCCGACGTGATCGACATCGCGGAGATCGCGGCGTCGATCTGCCCGTTCTTGAGGGCCGGGATGAGCGGGTCGAAGCCGAGGTTCTGGAACTCGACGCTGAATCCGGAGCGGTTCCCGATCTCCCGCATGAGGTCCATGTCGAAGCCGACGTAGTACCCGGTCGCCGTGTCGAGGTCCTCGAAGGGCGCGAACGCCGCGTCGGTGCCGACGACGAGCTTCGTGAGCGTGCCGGGCGAGGCCCCGACCGTCACGCGGTTCTCGGGACCCCAGAAGTGCTCGAAGGCCGGGTCCGTGCCGAGGCGGACGTGGCCGCGGAGGTACCACGTCCCCGTCTCCGCGATCGTGCACTTCACGGTGAACGTGCCGGGCACGTCCGCGCTCTGGTGCACGCACGCCTTGTCGTACACCTGCGCCGAGGGCGAGGTCGACGAGTTCATCCCGTAGTGCGCGCCGAGGTGGTCGCTCGTGGCGGAGCGCCCTGTCGCCTTCAGCGTGAAGGAGAATTCGACGCCGGGCAAGGCGTTCGAGGGCACGCCTTCGGTCGCGACGGTGATGGACACGGTGTCGCCGGGAGGCGTCATGTCGTCGTCCGGCGCCTTCTGGGTGCAGCCGGCGAGCGCGAGGATCGGAAGGAGCATCAGGGCTAGCGAGCGGTGCGTCATGGTTCCCGGCGCCGGACCGGGACGACGCTTGAAATAGCTACCGTCGCGCCGTGAACCCGAGCGCCGCGACGGCTCCGGCGGCGAGCACGAGGGCGCCGCCCGGCGCGGGCGTGCGGACCGCGATCTCGGGCTTCGCCTCCCCGACGACGAGCGTGCCCGTCATCTCCGGGTGGTACGCGCAGACGAACGCGTACGTCCCGGGATCGATCGGCGCGAGGAACGTGCCGGTGAGGCCGGGCGAGACCTGGACGTGGAACCTGGACTGCTTGTCCGTCACGGTGTGGAGGGCGGCGCCCGCGTTCTCGACCGTCACGTCCCTTCCCGCCGAGGCGCGGACCTCGAGCGGGACGAACTCGTAGTCCCGCATCGTGAGGTCCGCCGCGGTCGCGGTGCCCGCGGCGGCGACGAGTGCGAGGAGGACTGCGGCCGGGAGCGCCGTCACGTCAGATCGGAGTCCCCGTGATCTTGAGCTCCTCGCTGAGCTTCCCGAGGCCCGCTGCCCGGTCGATGGCGTGCGCCACGACGAAGACATCGCCGGAGGCGGGCATCGTCAGGTCCGTGCAGAACTGCGTCCCCGCTCCGGTGAGGTTGTACCCCCAGGCCGCGGCCCGCGTCCCGTTCCCGGGGTACGAAGCGCCGAGGTCGTAGAGCAGGAAGCTCCGGTCGGGCGCGTCGGCGTGCGACGCGTCGTCCCAGTGGATCGCGACGTGGGGGACGTTCCCGGTCCCCTTGATGGTCCAGCAGAGGGTCGCGTTCGAACCCGACTTCGCGGTCGACGTCAGCATCCCCGTCCCGTTGACGATGCTCGGCTTGCCGACCTCGGTCGCGGAACCCTGGAAGAGCATGGACTCGCCCTCCACCGTGATCGCCTCCTCGGCCGCCCAGAAGTGCCGGTAGGTCTCGTTCGACGTCCCCGTGCGCGTGTGCCCGCGGAGGTACACCGTGCCCGGCTCGGTGAAGGTGCACTTCACGGTGAACGTGCCGGGGAGCGCGTCTCCCTGGTGGATGCACGCCTTCGTGTACACTGCGGTGCTCGGCGACGTGGACGTCGAGGCTCCGTAATGCGCGCCGATGTGGTCGCTCGTGCCCGGGGCGCCGACGACGGTGAGCGTGAACGAGAACTCCTCTCCAGCCTGGACCGTCTCCGGGACGCCGGTGGTCGTGAGCACGTAGTCCGAAACGGGCGAGGCCGCGGTGAGCCCGACCTCGGTCGAGATCCTGCCCGTGCCGCTCCCCGGGCCGAGGCCGTGGCCGACTATGTAGAGCGTGCCCGTCGCCGGCACCTCGACGTCCGCGCAGAACCGGCCCGGGAGGTCGTAGCCGTCCGGGTCGAGCGCGGCCGTGTTGTCGGGGTACGCGGCGCCGGCGTCGTAGCTCG
>DATDQL010000085.1:0-2660 GCA_035292305.1 Thermoplasmatota archaeon | reverse complement strand
CACACGACGCCGCCTCCCGTCCGGGAGCGCCGCGCCCGGCTCCTCACGTGCCCCGTAAGGCCAGCGTGTCGCCGCGTCCCGGGCTTCCGGCGGACACGCGCCGCCGCCCCCGTCGGACGCCGTCGCGCGGCGCCGGCGGCGCCTCCCCGGCCCGCCACCGCGACGCCGTCGTCGAGCGGGTTCATGCCGGCAGGGGTCGAGGGGGTCGCCATGGCCCCTTTCGGTCCCGGCGGTGCCCGGCCGGTTCATGACCCCCGGCGCCCCCACTCGGGCACGACGGCCATGTCCGAGAACCTCGAACGGTTGCGCGGCCTCCTCGCGGAGGGCTACCGGATCGAGGACATCGCGAGCGACGCATGGGAGATCGAGGTCACGCTCGTGCGCGGCGACGCGACCGTGTCGGTGACGCTCGGGCGCGACGAGGCGGCCGAGCTGCTCGCCGTGCACTGAGCGCCGGGACGCCGAGGGTCCCTCACCGACCCTGGAACTCGTACGAGCGCTTCTCGAGGAACGCGCGCATCGCCGCTTTCTGGTCCTCGGTCGCGAACGTGAGGGTGACCGCCGCGAGCTCGTGGGCGAGGCCCGTGTCGAGGTCCACGTCGGACGCCCGGTTCATGACGTCCTTCGCGAGCGCGACCGCGACGGGCGCCTGCTTCGCGATGGTCTCGGCGAGCTCCGTCGCCCGCCCGAGGAGCTCGCCCGCGGGGACGACGTCGAGCACGAGTCCCATCGCTTTCGCCTCGGTCGCGCCGAATCGGCGACCGGTGAAGACGAGCTCCTTCGCGCGCATCGTGCCGACGAGGCGCGGCAGCCTCTGCGTGCCGCCGAAGCCGGGGTGGATGCCGAGCGAGACCTCGGGGAACCCGAAGGTCGCCTTGTCGCCCGCGAGGATGAGGTCGCAGCTCATCGCGAGCTCGAGCCCGCCGCCGAGCGCGAACCCGTTGACGGCCGCGATGACCGGGGTGGGGAACCTCTCGACACGACGGAACACGGATTGGCCGAGCGCGGTGAACTCCTTCGCCTCGAGGGGCGTCTTCGCCGCCATCGCGCGGATGTCGGCGCCCGCGACGAACGCCTTCTGCCCTTCCCCTGTGAGCACGACCGCTCGGACGGATCGGTCGCCGGCGAGCTTGGCGAAGGCCGCATCGAGGTCGCCGAGCACGGAGCCGTTGAGAGCGTTGAGGGCGTCCGGCCGGTCGACGGTGACGATCGCCACGTGCCCGCGCCGCTCGACGCGCACGAGCGGGAGCGGCCACGGCTCGTTCGCGGCAGCGAGGCGCGCAAGGTCGGCGGAGAGCGGGAACGCGTCGCCGTGGCGTTCCGCGTAGGTCGCGACGGTGCGGTGCGCGGACGCGGTCCCGGCCGAATTCATCATCTCGAACGGGCCCTTGGCCCAGCGCAGGCCGACGGTCGCGCCCTTGTCCGTGTCGGCCGCGGTCGCGACACCCTCCTCGACGAGCCGGGCCGCGATGCCGAACGCGACGCCGAGCAGCCTGTCCGCGACCGCCCGCGAGCGCGCAGGATCCGGCGAACCCGAGAGGTCCCAGTCCTTCTTCGCGGCCACCTGGGCCTCGAGCAGCTTCGCGGGGCGGTACGCTTCGCCGAACGCGCGGTGGAGCGAGGACTGCGCGTGGAGGCTGATCGGGACGCCGGTCACGTTCATGAGCTCGAACGGGCCCATCGAGATGCCGAAGGCCTCCTTCGCGGCAGCCTCGACCGTCGGGACATCCGCGACCTTCTCTTCGACGATGCGGACCGCCTCGTTCACCCACGGTACGAAGAAGCGGTTCACGGCGAATCCGGCGCGGTCCGTCGTGCGGATCGGCACCTTCGCGATGCGCCGGCTGAAGGTGAGGAGCGCTTCGACCACGAAGGGATCCGTGCGCGCGCCCGCGACGACCTCGACGAGCTTGTTCACCGCAGCCGGGAAGAAGAAGTGCAGGCCGCCGAACCGTTCAGGGCGGTCCGTGACGGCCGCCATGTCCGTGACCGAAAGCGACGACGTGTTCGAGGCGAACACGCAGTGCTCGGGCGCGAGGCGCGAGACCTCCGCGAACACCTGCTTCTTCACGGAGAGATCCTCGAACACGGCCTCGATCACGAGGTCGGCGTCGGCGACGGCCTCGGCGAGGTCCGTCGTCCACGTCATCCGGGCGAGCAGGGCATCGAAGTCCGCCGCCGCCATCTTGCCCACTTCGACGCGCTTGCGGAGCGGGCCTTCGACCCTCTTGCGCCCGGCCTCGACGAGTTCGGGGCGCAGGTCGCGCACGGCGACCGGCAGCCCCGCCTGGGCGCACGCTTGGGCGATCCCGCTTCCCATGTTGCCCGCGCCGAGAACAGCGACCTTCCGGAACTCCATGCGGTCGGGAGACCGGTCCGGGTCAAAACCCCTTCGCCCGACGTACCAGCCGCGCCTTCCCGCGCCCAGCGGACCCGGAGCGGGAGGTGGCCAGCTTGGACCTCGCCGACGCCCTTGAGCCCCTCGCGAGGTTCACGTTCGACCGCGGCGGGGAGGGCGCGCTCCACCTCATCGCCGGGGGGCTCGTCGTCGTCGCGGCCACGAGCCTGCGGCTGCTCTTCGCCCGAGGCACGCCCGCTCCCGAGGCGCCGCGTCGGGCGGTGCTCACGAAACCTCGGCCACTCCCGGCCGCTTCGCCTGC
>DATDQL010000084.1:0-3062 GCA_035292305.1 Thermoplasmatota archaeon | reverse complement strand
CTACCTCGCGCTCCGGGCGTTCTCCGGAGGCGCGCTCCCGGTCACGCTCCCTACGGTCCGCGTCGAAGGCGGACCGGCGGTCGCGGGACGCGAGGCCGCGCTCCACGCCGAGGCATCCGTGCCCGTCGGGCGGATCGAGGCGTGGCGTTGGGACCTCGGCGACGGCGCGGGCGCGACGGGCGAGCGCATCGCGCACGCGTACGACTCCGCGGGCCCGCGCACCGTCACGGTCACGGTCACGACGGACCGCGGGGTCGAGGGTACGGCGCGCGTTCTCCTCGACGTGCTCCCTGCGGACCGCTTGCCGATCGAGGTCCCGTCCGTCGCGCGACGCGGCGACGCGGTCGAGGCGCGTGCGGACGTGGTCGCAGGGACGGTCCTTCGTTTCGACTGGGGAGACGGCAACGCGACCGACTGGACGACGACGCCGCGCGCGACGCACGCCTATTCGAGGCTCGGCGCGTACGTCGTGCGCGCCGAAGCGCGCGCTCCCGCGGGCGACCGGAGCAGCGGCGAGGCGACCGTCGTCGTCGAGAACGTGCTGCCCGTCCTCGTCGTGCCCCCGAAGCACGAGGCAGACCGCGTGGCGCCAGCGCGCCTTGTGGCGGCCGCGGCCGACCCCGACGGCCCCGAGCCGCGCGTGACATGGACGTTCCCGGACGGCGCCGCGCTCGAGGGTCCTGTGGTCGAACGCCGGTTCGAGGCGCTCGGGGAGGTCGTCGTCCGCGTCGAGGCGACGGACGGCGACGGCGGCGTCGTCGAAGAGGAGACCCGCGTCGCCGTCGTGAACTTGCCGCCGACGCTCGCGCTCGTCGTTCCGACCGTCGTGCGCGTCGGCGACACCGTCGTGCTCCGGGCGGAGGCGGGGGACGCGGACGGCGGGGCGCCGGCCGTGCGGTGGATGCTTCCGGGGGGCGGCGAGGTCACCGGACCGGCCCTCGCGTGGGTCGCAGACTCGGACGGGGAGCGCGTGTTCGCGGCGATCGCGACGGACCTCGACGGCGGCACCGCCCGGGCGAACGCCACCGTCCACGTCCTCCCGGAGGTCGCGGCGGAGGCTCCGCTCGCGCTCGTGGCGCGCGCGGATCCCGTCGCGGCGCGCGCGGGCGACGACGTCTTCCTCGCCCTCAGGCCCTCGGGCGGGCAGCCGCCGTACCGGTTGCGAGCCCTCCGCGACGGCGTCGAGGTCGCCGTCGTCGACGGCCGCGCCGCGCTCGGCGCCCTCGACGCGGCCTTCGCGTGGGTCGCGGAGGCACGCGACGCCGCCGGAGCCGTCGCGCGCGTCGAGGGGTCGCTCGCGCCCGCGCCCGACGCCGCTCCGAAGGCATCGCTCGGCGTCGCCGCGGATGGGCGCACCGTCGTCGCCGATGCCTCGGCGACGCGGGACCCCGAGGCGCGCCCTCTTGCCTACCGGTTCGTCTGGGGCGACGGCGAGGCGACGCCGTGGGGGCCCGACCCCTTCGCCGTGCACACGTACCGCGACGATGGCGCGTACGAGATCTCGGTCGAGGCGCTCGACGCCGCCGGCCAGGCCGCTCGCGCCACGCAAGGCGTCGTCCTGGCGGTGCCGATCGTCGCCGCGCCGACGAGGTCGCCGACCCTCGCCCCCGTCACGGATCCGGGCGCGGCGCCGGAGCCTTACCGGCCTCCTCGGGCGGGGGCCCTCGAGACCCATCCGAGGGAGTTGCCGACGTCGGCGTTCGCCGGCGCGCTCGTCCTCGTTCTCGCAGCAGCCCTGCCGCATCGAGCGCGCGCAGCGCAGGGCCGGTCGCGAGCGCGAAGATCGCGCCGTTGATGGCGGCGGGGAGGACGTTGAACGCGAGGCCCGCGACAAGGAGCGCCCCGAGCGCGCGCGGCGCCCAGTCGGCCGCGGGCCCGACGCGGATCGCGAAGTCCGCGAGGTCCGCCGCGACGCTGAAGGCGAACGTGAGGGCGACGCCGAGCATCCCGCACGCGGCCGAGGCCGCCACGCGCGAGGCTCGCGTCTCGAACCAGGATGCGCGGACGAGCCCGCCCGCCGCGCCCACAAGCGCCATCGCGGGCGTGTTCACGAGGATGACCGGATGCGGGCCGGTCAGGAGGACGTCCGTGACGGCCATCGAGAGGGCGCCGACGGCCGCGCCTGCGCGCGCGCCGTAGGCGGCTCCCGCGAGGAACGCGACCCAGTACGTCGGGGCGACGTTCGGGAACGGGTCCGCGAGCCGGCCTGCCGCGGCGAGCGCCGCGAGCGCGCACACGATGCCGAGCCGTCTCACTTCCACGCGACCACCCCGACGAGGGCGACGATCGCGAGCGCGCCCGCACCGACCGCGACGTCGAGCGCGCCCCAGGGCGGTCGCCGGTACCGCGGCGAGGAGGACGGGAAGCCCGCGAGGGCGAGCGCGTCGCCGAACGCCGCGCCGCGCAGGACGGTCTGGACGAGGAGCGGAGCGGCGAGCCGCGCGCGCCGTAGCCGCGTCATCCCCTTGAGCCGCCCTGCGTCGTGGAGCCGCCGCGCGTCCTCGGCGACGACCGGCGCCATCCGGAGGACGGCGGAGAGCATGACGGCCGCGCGCGGGAAGCGCCCGAGCCCGGCGACGATCTCCCAGGGCGCCGTCCGGGCGACGAACGCGCCCGCGACCGCAAGGAGGGCCGCGCCGCGGGCGCCCGCCACGACCCCGGGTTCCCATGTGCCAAGCGCGACGCGGAGGACCACCGCGTTCGAGGCGGCGAGGATGATGGCGGCGACCGTGAGCCGCGCCGCTGCGCGCCACGTGCGCTGGAGCCCGAGGGATGCGACGCCGAGTCCCGCGACCGCCGAGAGCGGCGCCACGAGCAGCGTCGCGGTGGCGGCGACGGCGAGCGCGAGGCGCGCCGCTGGGTGGATCACGCGGCCACCTCGAGCGTGGGGCTCGGCGGGGCGGCGTCGACGAGCGCGCCGCGCTCGATGCAGAGCACGCGGTCGGCGCATGCCGCGAGGTCGGGCTCGTGCGTCGCCAGGAGGACGAGCCGGCCGGGACGGCGCAAGACGCGGACGAGGCGCGCGCGGCCGTCCGCGTCGAGGCCGGTCGTCGGCTCGTCGA
>DATDQL010000083.1:0-4923 GCA_035292305.1 Thermoplasmatota archaeon | reverse complement strand
GAGATCGTCGAGCAACCGTTCGCGGCGCAGGAGCTCGACTCGCTCGCGGCGCTGTCGCGCGCTTCGCCCGTGCCGATCTACGCGGACGAGAGCTGCCTCGGCCCCGACGACGTGCCCCGCCTCCTCGCGCACGGGTTCGTCGGCGGCGTGAACCTGAAGCTCCAGAAGACGGGCGGCCTCGGACCCGCCGTCGAAGCGGCGCGCGCGGCGCGAGAGGCGGGCCTCGGAGTGATGCTCGGCTGCATGCTCGAGACCGGGTGCGGCATCGCGGGCGGGCGGCAGATGCTCGCGCTCCTCGACCACGCGGACCTCGACGGAAACGTGCTCCTGTCCGAGGATCCGTTCGCGACGGAGATCCCGAGGGACGGTGTCGTCGAGACGCCGCGCGGGCCCGGGCTCGGGGCGAGGCCGGTGCGGGCCCTGCTCTGACGCATGGGCGTTCCGTTGCCTCCCGCCAGGTCCACACGGAGGAACGGAGGATCGAAGGAACGGAGGACGACCTCCGATCCTCCGTGGCTCCGTTCCTCCGTGGCTCCGTTCCTCCGTGTGATCCTGGCGGGCGGCAAGCTTTTTTCTTGACCCAAGAGGGGATACGCCCGCGACGCGCGCGCGAATCCGGGCTTCGTGCGTTTCCCTCGGATACCCCGTATCCTCGCGTGAAGGGGGGATACGCACGCGACGCGCGACGGCCGGAGGCCTTGCGTCGCCAAATCCAAATACTGCGCAAGCGACATCGGGAACCGCGCACGCCGCGTTGGACGCGGCGCGCGTCGACCGGTCCGCACGCGGCCCAAGCGGGCGGCCCGATCCGGGGAGAGACGCACACATGCTCGCAAGCTGCGCGAACTGCGCACACGCCGAGAGCGGATGCTGCGCGCTGGGCATGACGCCCGGCGCCGGCGAGATCCTCTGCCAGCGCTACGCTATGACCACGCCGTTCCGCGACGAGGTCGTCCGGCAGGCCCTCGCCGACATCCGACGCGAAGTGGACCTCGCGGTCTTCAAGCACAAGGTCGAACGCTCGACGCACTACGCGGGGTGAGTACGCTGGCCGCACGCATCCCGCAGGACCGCGTCCGTCCGAAGCGCACGACGAAGGTCAAGTTCGGCGGGCCCGCGCTCGTGTCCTTGCGAGCGACGCCCCGGCCACACGTGCGACGCTGGCTCCAGTCATTCCTGCTGGACTCGCTCTTCTGATCGTCGTCGACGACGGCCGACGAGCCACGCGGCGAGCGCGACGAGCGCGACGGCGACGGCGACGTACTCGGCGTAGTCGAGGAACCCGACGACCGTGTCCCAGTGCTCGCCGAGCTTGTACCCCGACCAGAGGAGGAAGAGGTTCCACGGGATCGCCCCGAGCGCGGTCGCCGCGAAGAACGGCCCGATGGGCATGCGCGCCGCCCCTGCGGGGATGCTGCTCACGTGCCGCACGCCCGGGACGAAGCGCGCGAGGAGGACGGCGACGAACCCGCGACGCTCGAAGAACGCGTGCGCCCGGTCGAGGTGCTTCTCGGACAGCAGGACGTACTTGCCGTAGCGACGCACGACGACGATGCCTCCGCGCGCGCCGATCGTGTACGAGAGCCAGCTGCCGAGGAGGGTTCCCGCGGTCGATGCGAGCGCGACGCCCAGGAACGACAACCGGCCCTGTTGGACGAGGATGCCCGCCGGCGGCATCACGGCCTCGGAGGGGATCGGGAAGACCATGCTCTCCGCCGCCATGAGGAGGAACACGCCGGCGTACCCCGCCTGCGCGACCAGGTCCGTCGCGAACTCCGCGACGGCCGCGAGGAAGGCGCCGAGGAGGCCCACACGCGGCGGAACCCGCCGGGGCCATAAATCGCCGCCGGTGTCGTAGACGCCGTGCCGGGAAGCTTCATCAGCCCTCGTGGGATTGGCCGCGACCGTGGCCCTCGGCGACATGCTCGGTCCTCTCGACCCGAAGGACGCCGAGATCGGCGCGATGCTGGTCCTCGCCGGCGTCCTGACCGTCGTCCTGCTCGGGGCGTCCTACGGCATCGCGTGGCTCTGGCACCGGTTCCGCGACAAGGCGGGCGCGTAGGCGGCCCCGCCGCCGTCACACAAGCTTCATGGGCTTCGCGCGACCATCGCCGCTTGTTCGCGCCGTGATGAAGCCGAGTGTCTCGACGGAGACCCATCAATGGCTGGTCGTTTGACGAGGACTGTGCGCGCTGAGCGCGAACGAACCTACTCCACGTAGCGCACGGCCTGCGCCGGCGGCAGCTCCGACGCCCTCTTCGCCGGCCCCCTCGACGCGAGCGCCGCGAGCGCGAGGACCGCGACGACGAACACGACGAGGACGGTCCACGGCGGCCGGAACGGGATCGCCTCCTCGCGGATCTCGCGCCACCAGACGCTGTGCGCGACCACGAGCCCCACCGAGAGCCCGACGAGGAGGCCGACGCCCGCGGTGAGCGTGGACTCGAGCATGAACGCGCGCTGCACGTCCTTCTCTTCGAAGCCGAGCGCGCGCAGGGTCCCGATGTCGCGGATGCGCTCGTGGACGGCGCGGCTCGCGAGGAACCCCGTCGCCGCGAGGCCGACGAAGAGCCCGAGGCCGAGGAACGACTCGAAGACGAGGATCGCGGCGCGCGCTCCCGACGCGGCGCGTCGCGCCTCCTCCGGGACGCTGTGGAACGTGACGCCTTCGTCGGCGAACTCCGCGGTGAGGCGGTGCGCGACCGTGTCCGGGTCCGCTCCCTCCGCGACGCGCACGAGCACCATCGTCCCGGTCGGGAACCCCATCGCGCGCACGTGCTCGCTCGACACGTAGACGCCCCAGAGCGAGTTCCGCGCGCTCGCGGCGACCACGTACTCGCGCGGACGGCCGAGGGCCGGCTCGAGCGTGAACCGTGTCCCGACCTCCCAGCGGTCCTCCCCGCCCGAGCGCGCCGGGATCACGACAGCCTCGCCGCGGACGACCGCGTTCCACACGGCCGCGTCGTCGGCGTACTGCGGCGCGCGCTCGACGAGCTCGAGGCGGTTCCCCTGCGCGAACCCGGGCGTGACGCCGTAGAAGATCTCGAACCACCACGGCGTGTCGACGGGGACGCCGTCGCGCGTGAGGTTCGGCTCGCGCAGCTCGAAGTGCCGGTCGACGAGGTCGGCGCGTTCGACCTGCCGCGCGACGTCCGCCGGGAGGGGCGACGGCACGCCCTCGAGCAGGAGCGGGCTCTCGCCGATGACCGTGTACCCGCCCTCGTCCTGCGGGATCTGCGCGCTGAACAGGAGAAAGAGCGTTCCCATCACGGTCACGACGACGACCACGAGCGAGATCATGCCCATCGTGAGCCCAGCGGGCCGACGGCGCGCGACGAGGTACCGCAGCGCTACGAACCCGGCGCGCGGAGGCGTCCGGCGCCGTCCCCGAAGGCGCGCGACCCACTCGTACGGCGCGGGCGACGCCACCGCGAGCGCCGAGAGGCCGAGGGCGAGCACCGCGCCCCGTGTCATGGTCATGATCGGGTCGAGCTCCCCGGCGTCCTCCGGCCACGTGTCGTACGTGTAGAGGGTGTACCCGACGAGCGCGACCGCGGAAAACGCGAGGGCGGCGCCTGCGACCCGCCAACCCCTCGCAGCGAGGATCGTAGCGAGGCCGAAGAGCGCGATCGGGAGGCCCGCCAGGCGTCCGATCGGGCCGAACGACACGAGCGCCCCGAACGCGACGAGGGCGAGGCCGGCCCAAAGCCCCGCGCGCCGCGCGCCCTTCGGGTCCTCTGGGATGCCCCGGATGGCCCGTGCGGGATCGAGGCGCGCGAACCGCAGGCTCGCGATGCCGATCGTCGCGAGAGGGACGAGCGTGCCTAGGATCCAGGCGACGGCGAGGAGGCCCGGCGAGACGTGCGTCCCGATCTCGGGCCCGCCCTCGCGCTCGGAGATCGTCGCGATGCCCCAGACGACGGAGGCGAGGAACGCGAGGCCGAAGAGCAGCCCCGCGAGCGCCGCTGCGGCCGCATAGAGAGCACCCTCGAGCGTCATCGAGAGCGCCACCTCGCCGCGCGTGAGGCCGAGGGCGCGCGCGATGCCGAGCTCCGCCCGCCGCTCCTCGACGAGCGAGCTGAAGAGCGCGTACGCGAGGAGGAGCGCCGCGATGAGCGTGAACCCGCCCATCACGAGCAGGAACCCCGTGATGTCGGCCCCCGCGCGGCGCGCCTCGTCGATCGCATCGAGCTTCGCGGCCGAGACCTCGAATCCTCCATCCGCCGGTAGGGCCGAGGCGAGCGTGGCCTCGACGACGCGCGCGTTCCCGCGCGGCACCGCGACGTAGGCGTCCGTCGCGAGGCCGGTCGTGCCGGTCGCGCGCTGGAGATCGGAGAGGGGCACGAGCGCGACGGGGCGGAACGAGATGCCGAGGCGTCCGCCGTCCTCCGCGACCCCGGAGACGCGCGCCTCGATCAGGGACGCGCCCGTCGAGAGGGACGGAGGCGGGTACGCGACCCCCGCGCCGCCCACGTAGGCGACCGGGCGATCTGAGCGGACCGTGATCCGCCACGTCCCCTCCTCGAGCGGCGGCTCCACGACGAGCGAGACCGGGGCTGTCGCGCTCTCGTTCGCGAACGGGACCCCGGACGGGCTTCGGGCCTCGATCGTCACAGGGCCGACGGCGTCGGTCCAACGCACGAACGCAAGGAGACCGAGCCCGCCTTGGCCGACCTCGAGGTCGTGCCCTCCCGGCACCGGGACGGGGCCCGCGGTGCCCGTGAGCTCGATGCGATCGATCTCCGGCTCCGGGAACGCGCCCGGCACGGGGGCGCGGAGCACGATGACGTCGCCGCGCCCGGCGTCGAGGCGGCGCGCGAGCTCTTCCCCGAGCACGACCTCGCCCGGCCGCGGGTCCGGGACGACCGCGCCGCCCGGCGCGCGCAGCGGTCCGAGCGCTCGCGGCTCGCCCTCCGCCACTCC
>DATDQL010000082.1:0-2646 GCA_035292305.1 Thermoplasmatota archaeon | reverse complement strand
AGCTTCCCACCATGCGGTCCCCTCACGACGCGTTCGACGCTGTCTCCGCGCACGCAGGCCGCGCCGCCGGCTCCGCGTGGACCTTCACGCTCGCGCTCCTCGTCATCCTCGCATGGGCCGTGACAGGTCCCCTCTTCGGCTTCTCGAACACGTGGCAGCTCGCGGTCAACACGATGACGACGATCGTCACGTTCCTCATGGTGTTCCTCCTACAGCACACGCAGAACAAGGACACCGCGGCGCTGAACGTGAAGCTCGACGCGCTCATCGCCGCGACTGGAGGCGCGAGCGAGGTCGTCCTCGACATCGAGACGCGCACCGACCGCGAGATCGAGGAGGCGCGCGCCCGCTACGAGGACGCGCCGAAGGGCGGGACGGACACGACCGAGGCCCGGAACGCGAGGCCCCGACCGCGCCCGCGCTGAGGCAACGCCGAGGCGGGCGGTCCGGACGTCCTCCGCACGTCCGGACAGAGGTCAAGCCGGCGGGCGCGAACGCGACGCGCGCGAATCTTGCGCATTCCTCGCGCGAGGCGCGCGAATGTCGAGAGAGGTTCGCGCGCCCCTTGACGGGCCGCGACCCGCGCCCCGCACCGCCGGCGCCTCGACGCCGCCGCCTCACGCTCCGCGCTTCGCGAGCTCCGCGAGCTGCGTCTCGAGCTGCGCGATCGTGCGCGCGCCGTCGGCGTCGCCGCGCGCGGCCTTCTCGAGCGCGCTCCCCCACGCTTGGAGGTCGCCCGTCGAGACCTTGCGGACGGCGTTGTCCTTGGCCCACTCGGCCGCCATGCGCCGGCCGAGCTCGTCGAGGAGGCGCGCGGCCTGCGGTCGCGCCGCATCAGGCAGCGCGGCGAGGATGTCCCGCTCGCGCTTCGTCCAGCCGGGGACGGGCGGGAACGCCTTCCCTTCGTAGAACGTGCGGATCCACTTCGCGTACTCGTCCCAGGCCTGCTTCGCGCGGTTGGTGGCGTCGCGCTCGTAGGCGGCGCGGAAGGGTGCGTCGTCCATCGCGCGGGGCAGCGCGTCCGAGTGCGTGACGTTGCCGGTGCGTCAGGGGAGGACGCCGACGACCGTGCGGGCTTCGTCGGTGAGCGGGTCGGTCTGGCAAAGCAGCGTCGTGCTCGCGATGAGGACGGCGCCCACGCGGCCCGTCCCGTGCGTCGCGTCGTGGCACTTGCGTTCGTAGAACACGGAGCCTGCGGAGGTGTCGGCGCTGACGTAGTCGTACTGCGGGGTGCCGAGCTCGGCGTCGGCGTCGTCGTGCTGGTAGTAGAGCGTCGCGGAGGCCGAAGCGCCGGTCGCGGCCTCCTGGGCGTCGAGGCTCCAGAAGCCGAGCCAGGTCGAGCCGAAGTCGCACTGGAAACGGTCACGCGCGACGGTCGCGGTGGCGGCCGAGGTGGACGTGTAGGAGTCGGAGCAGTCGTCGGCGACGACGGGCGGGACGACGGCCGCGAAGATCGCGGCCACGAGGATCAGGGTGCGCATGCTGGGCCTCCCGACGTCGAGGAGGTTCGACGTGTCTTGAACGATCCGCACCAGACCGGCTACGGGAGGACGTTCGCGAGGGCGCGACCGGTCTCGCTCGGGTCGGGCAGGGCGCACAGCCGCTCGTCGGGCTGGAACATGAACCCGAAGGGGAGCGCGACGCCGGCGCCGGCCCAACCGGACGTCGGCCCGGTGCACTGCTGATCCCAGTAGACGTCCGCCGCCGCGGTCTCGATCGCCGCGTGCTCGTCGAACGGCGCGCCGGCCGAGCGGTCCTCGAACCAGGAGACGCCGAGGAGAACGCCGCTCGCGCCGACCGAGCCGAGGCCGGTGTCGAGGGTCGCCGAGGCGGAGAGACGCCACGCGCCGGAGCTGCATTCAGGCCGTTCGAGGGACCGCCGTTCGCGATCGACGGCGACCCCCGGGAGCGTGACGAAGTGCTGCGTCTCCTCAGTCTCGTCGCCGGAGCACGCCGCGGTGGCCCCCGGCATCGCGATGAGGCTCGCGGCGAGGACGACGGGGACGAGGACGAGCGGGCGCAAGAGCGGGCCTCCCGCGCAGGCCGTGGGCCGGGGACGCCTTGAAGCCTCGCCCCGCGAGGGAAGCCTTCATATGCATGGCGAGCTTCCTCGGCCCGGTTCCGAGGTTGCGCCCCTTCCGGATGGCCGGGACGGGGCGGTAGTTCGGAGCCGTGTACCCTTGAGGTATCCGCATGGCCCACACCGCCCGCATCTCGCTTGCCGGCACGAACCCGAAGACCGTCGACTCCGTGTGCACGCAGATCAAGACGATCAGCGAGCGCACCGGCGTCCGCATGGCGGGACCGATCCCGCTCCCTACGCGCCGCCTCGTCGTCCCCTGCCGCAAGAGCCCCGATGGCGAGGGAACGGAGACCTACGAGCGGTGGGAGATGCGCATCCACAAGCGCCTCATCGACCTCGACGCCGACGAGCGCGCCCTTCGCCAGCTCATGCGCATCCAGGTGCCGGACTCGGTCAACATCGAGATCGTGCTCAGGACGTAACCCGCGCCGAGCGGAGCGAGGCGCACGTCCCTTGGAGGGCCTGCAGGCCCTGCAAGATGCCGCGAAGCGGCAAACCCCCAGGGTGGCCGAAGGCCACCCACCGGCCGAGAGCGAAGCGAGCGGCCGCACGCGGCAGGGCGA
>DATDQL010000081.1:0-2280 GCA_035292305.1 Thermoplasmatota archaeon | reverse complement strand
CATCCCGCGGAGGCGTGACAGGAGGCCGAGCGCGGGCCTCATCGCGCGGAGCGCGCCGTGGTACTCGACGACGCGCATGCGCCGCACCGGCGACGCGTCCCACGGCGCGGCGCATCCGGCGAGCGTGCCGTTCGCGTCCCGCGCCAGGAGGAACGACCCCGGCCGCAATCCTGGCCACGCTGCGAACCGCTCCTCGAGGCGCTTCCGAGGGACCGGCTCGCCGAGCACGCGTGCCCTCTGTCCTGCGTCGAGGAACCCTGCCACTTCGTCGAGGTCGGCCGTCGTCGCGCGCTCGACGCGTGCGGCCGCGGGGTGCCGCCGGCGGCCGAGCACGCACACCATCGCGTAGCGCGAGATCGGCGCGGCGATGGGCTGCGGCGCGCGCGCGGGGCTCCGGCTCACGGCCGCTTGCCTCACGGGGACGTTCGCGTCCGCGACGGCCATCGTGCACAGCTCGACGCCGTAGAGCCGTCGCAGGCGCGCGAGAGATCCGCGGCCGAGCTCCGGGACGACGCGCGCGCGGCGCCACGACGGGATCACGCGGATGTCGCCGATGTAGCCGAGCGGGCCGACGCTGCCGTCCGGCAGGAACGCGTCCCGTACGACGCTCGTGCCGAGCCCGATCGGAGCGTCGTCGCGCGTGCTCCGCACGAGTCCCGCCTCGGCGGCGCCGCCTTGCGCCGCGAGCCACGCGAAGAAATCCGGCGCGCGCTCCTGCGCGGTGACGACGGCGCCGCCCATCGGGACGCCGCGGAGGACGTGCAGGAGCGCGTCGTTGTCCTCGGGCCCGGCCACGTGCGCGTACCAACCTTCCCCGCGCGCGAAGTCGTCCCTCACGCGGCCGCCTCCTCGAACGCGTCGTCCCACGCGGGCTCGGGCTCGAGCGGCACGGGTTTCAGCGACCCGAGCCGCCGTCCACGCGCCGCGTGCGCGCGCTCCCATGCGGCGCGCCCGTTTCGCACGCGGACGGTACGGACGGGGCCGAGCTGCCCGAGCGACCGGGCGTACGCGTAGGGGTGCGAGTCGGAGAGCGCCGCGTCCACGACGTCGGCGGCCGCGTCGAGCCACGCGCGAGGCGCGTCCGTCTCGACGAAGAGCCGGTAGTGCGGGCGCCCGGCGCGGGAAGGGGCAAGGAGCGCGAACGCCGGGGCGATCCCCGTCTTCTCCCACGCCCGTGCGAGCGCCGACGCGGCCTGCCCCTGCGCGACCTTCTCGCCGCAGAGGTCCGCCGCCATGTCGAGGCGGCCTTCGTACGCGAGGAGGGGCGCGGCGCCGTGGAAGCCGACGCAGCGCACCGCGTCCGGGAGCCGGTAGCGCACGAGGCCGCCCGACGTCGTGAGGAGCGGCGCGTACCGGACCCCCTCGCGCGCCTCGTGCAGGAGGACGGGCTCGCCGGGCGCGTCGACGGGCTCGAGCTCGACGAAGTGGCTCGCGACCGCGGCGACGGGCGCCGCGAGGCCGCCGAGGGGGATCGTCACGACGCCCTCCGTCGCGAGGAGGCCCTTGGGCTCGAGCGCAGCGTGCGGGACGCGCCGGCGCACCTCCGGGACGAACGCCGCGGAGGGGCCGTCCGCCCAGCACGACACGACGGCGAGGCGCGGCCAGAGCGCCTCGGCCGGGGAACGGCCGCGTCGGAGGGCCGCGCGGACCTGGCGCGCGCGCGGCGCCGGCGCCGCGTCGAGGTGCGCGTCGAGGGAACCCTCGATCTCGTCGAGGAGGAGCAGCAGGAAGGTCGGGCTCCACACGGAGACGAGCGCGAGGTCCGCGTCCGCGACGAGGCGGCGTGCCGTCTCGCGGCGCCATCGGTCGACGTCCCGGACCTTCGCGAGGCCCGGCGGAAGGGCGAGCAGCCTCCGCATCGCCCACCGCGCGGCGGGGCCGAGGTACTCGGACTCGTCCGCGAGGCCGATGCGCGCGCCGCCCGGCGTCCGCGCGGGCTCCTGGGCGACCGGCGACACGGCCCAGTACTGCGTTCCGCGGGAGAGGGCCGGATGTCGCTCCGCGAGGTCGCGCATCCAAGGACCCGTCGCGGCCGCGAACTCGTCGAGGAGGCCCCGCGTGAGCGGCACGAGCCTGCCTCCGCCGGAGGAGCCCCCTGACCGTTCGAACGCGAGCGGGTGGCCGCGCACGATCACGTCCGGCTCGCCGCGCGACGCGCGCTCGACCCACGGCGCCACGTCCTCCCACGCGGCCACCGGCGCGCGCTCGCGAAACGCCCGTGTCGAGAGGCCGGCGCGCAGCCCGTGCTCGCGGGCGTACGCGGTCCCGTCGAGCGCGCGC
>DATDQL010000080.1:0-4544 GCA_035292305.1 Thermoplasmatota archaeon | reverse complement strand
GAGCCTCGCGCACGCGAAGCGCCGCGAGTTCGACGAATCGATGGGCCTCTTGCCGCGCCTCGAGGCCGAGCTCCGCGGGGTGGCGGCGGCGTCGCCGAAGGGGTCCGCGTTCTGGAGCGTCGCGCTCTCGTGGCGCGACTTCGCCTCGCAGCACCTCGCGAAGGTCTCCGACGCGCAGAAGGAGTACGTCGCGTACCTCGACGCGCACGCGGGCCTCGGCGGCGAGGTCATCGGCCTCGAACCGACCGACGACCCGGAGGGGCTCGAGGCGCTCCAGCACATGCTGGAGCAGGTGAAGCGCAGCGTCCGCGAGAAGCGCCTGCCGTACCGCGTCCTCATCGGCGCCGCCGACGAGGAGGAACGCCGCGTGGCGCGCGACTGGGTCACGGCGTTCACCGACGGGAAGAACCTCTCGCGGTACCGCTTCACGCAGCCGGGCCGCCAGATGTTCCACCTCATCGACCGCGACTCCGTCATCCTCCTCCTCGCGAACCCCGCGGCCCCGCACCGGTTCCTCGGCAGCGTCTACGCCCGCGATCCCGCCCTCGCGCGCGCCGTCGGCGTCGCGTTCGACGCGATCTGGGACGGCGCGCTCCCGCTCGCGAAGGAGGCGGTCCGGTGACCGGCGGGGAGCGGTCGGCGGAAGCGCCCCCGAAGGTCGAGCTCTGGCGATTCCCGGTCTCGCACTACTGCGACTTCGTCGAGTTCCAGCTCCGCCTCAAGGGCGTGCCGTACGAGATCGTCAAACGGCAGCCATTCCAGTACAAGCAGGCGCGGCCCCACACGGACGACGACGAGTGGCCGTTCCTCCGCACGCCCGACGGCCCGCGCCATTGGCGCGACGCGACCGCATGGATCGAGAAGGCCGGGCCGGGGCCGTCGCTCTGGCCGAGCGACCCCGCCGCGGCGGAAGAGGCGCGCAAGCTCGTCCACTACTGCACTCGAGTCGTGGGCCACGCTGCGCGCCGGGTCATGTTCCACCGAGGACTCGAGGAGGCCGACGCGCTGTTCCGTCGCTACCGCGCGGACACGTTCGCCAAGCGCCTCGCCGTCCGAGCCTACCTCGGCGTCGTCAAGCGCCGGATCGGCGCGACGGCCTGGGCGGTCGGCCAGGACGAGGACCACTTCGACGCGCTGTTCCGCGGCGAGGGCCTCGTCGCGGCGCCGACGCCGGGGGCGCCGCTCCTCGCTCAGCCGCACCGCACGGTCGCCGACGTCGCGGTCGCAACGATGCTCGGCCCCGTCTTCATCATCCCCGATTGCGAGCGCCGCTGGGGCAAGACCGCGCTGTGGGAGTGGGCGCTCGGCGAGTACCGCGCGCTCAGGAAGCTGCCGGGCCCGGCGCCTCGACCATCGTCGTGAGGCGAGCCTTGACGGCGGGCCACTCCGTCGCGACGATGCTGTAGATCGCCGTGTCCCGAGGCGTCCCGTCCGGCGCGATCCGGAAGCTTCTCAGGACGCCCTCGAAGGTGCCGCCGACCTTCTCGATCGCTTTCCTCGAGCGCGCGTTCGCCGCATGCGTCGCGATCTGCACGCGGACGAGCCCGAGCGTCTCGAAGCAGTGACGGAACAGGAGGAGCTTCGCCTCCGTGTTCACCCCCGTCCCGCGCCAAGGCGCCGCGATCCACGTGTGGCCGACCTCGGCGCTGCGGAAGCGCGCGTCGATGTCGAAGATGGACGTGCTGCCGAACAGGCGCCCGCTCGCGGCGTCGCGCTGCGCGAACGCGAGCGCCTTGCCTTCGGCGAAGGGGGCGCGCCGGGCCTCGATCCAGGACCGCATCGCATCGAGCGTCCGCGGCGGCGCTGTGTACCACGTCCACATCCCGTCGTCGTCCGCGACCTGGGGGATGAGCTCTTCGGCGTGCTCGACGCGGAGCGGCTCGAGGACGACGCGGCGGCCGCGGAGGACGGTCTCCCGGATGTCCACAGCCGGGAGGTGTCGCCCGGCCTCATCAACGATGCGGGGACCGCGCCGCCGGTCCTTCTCGGCCTCGTCTGTAGAAACGGCCCTACCTCACGTCGAGGTCGAGCTCCGCGAACATCCCTCGCGGCGAGGCGAGCGTCAGGTTCCACGTCCCGCGTTCCCCGAGCGTGGCGTTCGTCCAGACGATGAACGGGTCGATCGGATGCCGCGTGGCCGGGATCGTGCTCACGGCGCCGGAGGGCGCGCGCGCGACGACCGCGGCGTCCCGCGGGGGCTCGACGCCCTCGCGGCGCGGGACGACGTACCACGCGAGCATGGTCTCCTCGGACGCGCGGACCTCGTTCCACGTCTCGAGCACGGTGCGCGTGTCGTCGAGCACGTAGCGGCCTGACGTGCGGAGGGGGAAGCGTTCCGCGACGTCCCGCGGGAACTCCACGTCCACGATCTCCACCGATAGGATGCGCACGGGCGCGATGGGCCGATCCGGGAGCACGCCGGGCGGCACGGATGCGGGGGCGGCGCCGGCGAAGGTCTGCGCCTCGGCGATCGCTCGCACCACGTCCATGCCGTCGATCACCTGGGCCCACGACGTGAACGCTCCGTAGGTCGCGCCCTCGGGTGGGTCGTGCAAGTGCGGCTGCGGGTACTCGCACACGAACCACTGCGACGTCGCGCTGTCGGGGTCCTGGTCGCGGGCCATGCCGACGCTGCCCGCGGAGAAGTGGAGACCGGGCTCGCCGGGCACGCGCGCGAGGCTTCCGCCCTCGCCGGTCGCGGTGGGGTCGCCGGTCTGGATGACGAAGCCGTCGATGACGCGGTGGAACGTGACGCCGTCGTAGAACCCGCCCGCGGCGAGCGAGCGGAAGTTCGCGACCGTCTTCGGCGCCGCATCCTCGTAGAGCAGCATCGTGAACGCGCCCGCGTCCGTCGCAACGATCGCGATCGAGAGCGAGATCGGCGCGTCCGAGGGGGAGGACGGTCCGGGCGCCGTCGGCGCCGCGCAGCCGGTGAACGCCATCGAGGCGAGGACGAGGAGGCACCTGCGCACGCGCCTGCACCCCCCGCGGTCGCCTTGGTCCTTCCCTTGCCTCGACCCGAAGCCCTTTCACGGGTGACGACTGAAAGAGGACCGAAACGGTCATGAGCAGGACGACCGTCGCCCGAGGCATGCGCGAGCGCACCGTGGAGGATGTCCGTGCGGACTTCCCCATCCTGGACAGGCCGGTCCACGGCAAGCGCCTCGTGTACCTCGACAACGCCGCGACCACACAACGACCGCGGCAGGTCATCGAGGCGATGACGCGTTTCTACGAGGAGACGAACGCGAACGTCCACCGCTCGATCCACCACCTCGGCGAGCGCGCGACGGAGCTCTACATCGGGGCGCACACGAAGGCCGGCGCGTTCGTCGGCGGCGCCGCCGAGGAATGCGTCTTCACGAAGAACGCGACCGAGGCGCTGAACCTCGTCGCGTACGCGTGGGCGCGGCGTCATCTCGAGTCGGGCGACGACGTGCTCGTCACGCGCATGGAGCACCACTCCAACTTCGTGCCGTGGCAGGCGATCGCGAAGGAGAAGGGCGCGCGCCTGCGCATCGCGGAGCTCACGAAGGAGGGCGACGTCGACGTCGAGGACTTCAAGGCGAAGTGCACGGCGCGCACGAAGGTGGCGAGCTTCACGGGCATGTCGAACGTCCTGGGCACGCTCCCGCCTGTGCGGGAGCTCGCGGAGGTCGCGCGCGACCGCGGCGCCGTGTCGGTGTGCGACGGAGCGCAGCTCGTGCCGCACCGCAAGGTCGACGTCGCGCGGCTCGGCGTCGACTTCCTCGCGTTCAGCGGCCACAAGATGCTCGGCCCCACCGGCATCGGCGTCCTCTGGGGCAGGCGCGAGATCCTCGAGCTCATGGAGCCGTTCCTGTACGGCGGCGAGATGATCCGCCGCGTCCGCGACGACGCGACGACCTGGAACGAGCTGCCGTGGAAGTTCGAGGCGGGCACGCCCAACATCGCCGAGGGCGTCGGGCTCGCCGCCGCCATCGACTACCTCGAGGGCCTCGGCATGGACTGGGTCGAGCGACACGAGCGCGATCTCGTCGAGTACGGCCACCGCCGACTGCTCGACGTCCCCGGGCTCCAGATCCTCGGCCCGCCGGCGTCGCGCCGCGGCGGCGTGCTCGCCTTCACGCTCGGCGACGTGCACGCGCACGATCTCGCCTCCCTCATGGACGACGGGGGTGTCGCGATCCGCGCCGGGCACCATTGCGCGCAGCCACTTATGGACCACCTCGGTCTCGCGAGCGCCGCGCGAGCGAGCTTCTACGTCTACAACACGCGCGCCGAGGTCGACGCGCTGGTCGAGGCCTTGACGCGCGCCCGCGGGGTCTTCGGCGCATGACCGCCCTCAGGGGATCCGCATGAGCGGCGAGGAGATGTACCGCGAGCACGTCCTCGAGCATTACCGCAACCCGCGCAACTTCGGGGTCCTCGAGCCGGCCGACGCGGACGGCACCGAGACGAACCCGCTGTGCGGCGACGAGGTCCGCATCACGATGAAGGTCCGCCGCGGCGTCGTCGAGGACGTGCGCTTCTCCGGTCGCGGATGCGCCATCAGCCTCGCGAGC
>DATDQL010000079.1:0-3183 GCA_035292305.1 Thermoplasmatota archaeon | reverse complement strand
GGCTCGTCGCGCGCGAGGACGCGGGCTACCGGCTCACCGAAGCCGGGTACTGCGCGGTGTCCACGCGAGCCGGGCCACGGCAGGGGACGCGCGCTCCCGTCGCGCTCGTGCAGGCGCTCCTCCCGCCGAGCCTCGCTCCCGACCGCGTCGCGGCGCGTCTCGCGCGGCGCTGGTTCGGCGACCTGCGCTGGTACGGCCGCGCGGACGTGCCTGGCGAAGCGATCCTGACCTGGCTCGCGCCCGGCGGTCTTGCCGTCCGGGTGCGACTCCTCGGCAGCTCCCTCACCCTCGAGGCCGAGACGGACGCGGCGGAACCCGAACGCGCGTACGCTGCGACGCGGCCGCTCCTCGCGGCGCTCGCCGAGCTCTACACGCCCGCACCCCGCGGCCGACCCGCGGGCGCGTCCGGGAGCGAGGCTGCCGGCGTCGCCGGATGAGACGGGGTGCGCCTGCGACCAGGTCACGTGCCTCGCGCGTCAGCATCGTCGCGCGCGACGTACCCGCACCTGCGGCGAAAGGCCGCAGGAACATGGCATGAGTTCGCAGGATTGCTGCGGCGGCTACGGAGGCCGCCGCTTCTGGACGCGCGAGGAGAAGGCCCAGTGGCTGAAAGAATACGCCGAGGAGCTGGAGGCCGAGCTGAAGGCCGTCCGTGAGCGCCTCGAGGAGTTCCGGAAGGCATGACCGGCACGACGTTCCGCGCGACGGAGCACCTGCCGCTCCACGCGCCGGATCCGCTCCTCGAGCGGCCGCAGCGCCCGACCCCGGGCCCCGATTGAGGCCCGGGGCGCTCGCGCCGGCCAAGGGCTTATAGGCTCCGGACCGCGGTCCGGAGCCATGGACCTCGCCGGCATCCGCGCGGCGTTCCCCGTGCTCGCCGTGCGCGTCCCCGGACGGGACGGCGGCGACCACCCGCTGCGGTTCTTCGACCACGCGGCGAGCACGCACGCCCCGGCGCCCGTCCTCCACGCGTACACGGCGTTCCTCGCCAGGTCGTACGCGAACGTCCACCGCGGAGCCCACCACCTCAGCGAGCTCGCGACGGACGCCTTCGAGGCGTCGCGCGCGACCGTCCGGTCGTTCGTCGGCGCCGGGGACGACTGCGAGGTCGTGTTCACGATGAACACGACGCAGTCGCTCTCCCTCGCGAGCCATGTGGCGTGCGCTCTCGCGGACGGGCCCGTGCTCGCGACGCGGCTCGAGCACCACTCGAACCTGCTCCCGCACCGGACGCACGGGAGCCTCGAGATGGTGCCCGTCACGACCGAGGGACGCGTCGACCTCGACGCCCTCGAGACCCGGCTGCGCGCGGGACCGAGGCCGCGCCTCCTCGCGCTCTCGTGCGCGAGCAACGTCACAGGCGTCAAGACGCCCCTCGTGCCTGTCCTGGAGCTTGCCCACGACGCGCGCGTGCCGGTGCTCCTCGACGGCGCGCAGATCCTCGCGCACGAGCGCCTCGATCTCGCTCGCCTTCCGGGCGGCGGCCCCGAGTACTTCGCCGCAGCCGGCCACAAGTCGTACGCGCCGTTCGGGTCCGCGTTCCTCGTCGCGCGACGCGAGCTCCTCGACCGCGCGCCGCCGTGGATGCCCGGCGGAGGCACCGTGAAGCTCGTGCTCGAGGACGAGGTCCTTTGGGCCGAGTCCCCGGACCGCCACGAAGGCGGCACGCCCAACGTGGCCGGGGCGGTCGGCCTCGCAGCCGCCCTGAAGTGGATAGGATCCCTCGACCGTGAGGAGGCCGAGGCGCGCGAGGACCGCCTCTTCCGACGGCTCTGGGACGGCCTCACCGCGATCGAGGGCGTCGCCCCCCTCGGGCCCCACGTCCCCGACGAACGCGTCGGCGTCGTCTCGTTCAAGGTCGGGAAGTGGTCCCCCGCGGCGGTCGCGACCGCGCTCGACCGCGAGGCCGGCGTCGCCGTGCGGCACGGGTGCTTCTGCGCGCACCCGTACCTTCTCGAGCTCCTCGGGGTCGACTCCGGACCGTTCGTCGAGCAGATCCGCAGCGGCACGTCGACGTCCGCTCCGGGGATCCCGGGCGCGGTACGCGCGAGCCTCGGCATCTACAACTCCGAGGAGGAGGTCGATGCCCTCCTCGTCGCCGTTCGTGCGCTCGCAACGCGCCCTCCGGACTCCGGCTACGCATGGAAAGGCGACCTGGACCGGTGGGTCGAGGCCCCCATGCGGGGACGATAGCCTTTTCACCCGTCACCACGCTGGCGCCTTTGCATGAAGCTCCGCACGCCCACCCGCGCGTTCATGTGCCGCATCTGCTCGCCCTGCGACCTCATCGACCCGTGCGTATCCATCAACCCGTGCGGCAAGTTCTGTTGAGGTGAACCCATGAAGCTCCGAACCCCGACCCGCGCCCTCTACTGCCGCATCTGCGACCCGTGCGACATCCTCTGCGCCGCCATCAGCTGCACGAAGTGGACGTGCTGAGATGAAGCTCCGGACGCCGACCCGCGCCCTCTACTGCCGATTCTGCAACGTGTGCGAGATGATCGACCCCTGCGTCGACCTCCCGCCCGTCGGCATCCCCTGCACGAAGTGGACGTGCTGAACGGACCGCGTCGGCGAAGGTCGCCGACGCGTTCCGACGCATTCATGGCGCGGGCCCATCGTCCATGACGCGTGCTCGCCGCCGTGATGGAGGCGTTCGGGCGGCTCGCGCTGTGGCGCGGCTACGAACGCGAGCTCACGACCCTCGGCATCTACGCCTTCGGCGTCGCCGTCTACACGACGGTCGTCTTCGCCTTCTACGAGAACGTCTCCCGCACGCGCTCGCTCCCTGTGCGTCGCGACGGCCCCCTCGGAAGGCTGCTCCGCGTCGCCGAGACGGGGCTCGTGATGCCGGCCTTCGCCTTCTTCTACTTCGCCGTTCTCGCCGCGGCCCTCTTCGGCCTCGCAAAGTCCCAAGGCACGTTCCAGATCCTCATGGTCGCCCTCGCCGTGGCCGCGAGCGTCCGCGTCACCGCCTTCCTCCACCCGAACCTCGCGAACGACCTCGCGAAGATCGTCCCGCTCGGCCTCCTCGGCGTCGTCCTCGCCGACCCCGGCTACCTCACCCTCGGCCTCGTGCGCGACCGTTTCCTCGAAGCCGCGGCCGCATGGCCCCTCCTCGGCAGGGCGTTCGTGTTCCTCGTCGTCCTCGAAGCGTTCCTCCGCCTCGTCCGCCACCTCGCC
>DATDQL010000078.1:0-2808 GCA_035292305.1 Thermoplasmatota archaeon | reverse complement strand
CACCAAACACGAGGACAAGCGCACGCGCCGATGGGGCGACGTAACGCGTGGATGGACGACCGGGGCGCACCTGTTCGCGTCGCGGGGGCCCCGCTCGTGAGCCGTGCCTATCGGCGCGGCCTACGGCACGGCCTCGCGCTCTACCCGCTGCTACGCTGGCTCGGGCGCGACATTCTGTCCGACCCTGCGGTGCGCGAAGACGTCGCGCTCGTCGTGCGCGAGGTGCTGGACGCATGGCTTCAGTCGTCCCGGTGAGGTGGACGCGCATGGACTTCCGCGCCCCCCCCGAACTCGAACGGCGCATCGAGGAGTTCATCGCATCCACGAAGTACGGCACAAGGAGCGATGCGATCCGCGCGCTCGTTGAACGCGCGCTCGATGCGGCGAACCGGGCCGACGCTGCCGACGCGCCTGCCGGTGTCGAGGGCGTGACCGAGGACGCGACGCTGAAGGAGCCCGTGCGCCCGTCCATGTCGTGCCGCCACAATAACGGGGGACCTCACGTCATGCGACCGCACCGCGACGCCGGGCAAGCGGCGCGCGGCGCGCGCGTCTGCGGCCCTTGCGAGGACGCTATCCTGCGACGTCGCGCCGAAGCCATGCGCGAGGCGAGCCGTTGAAGCTCGTGCGCTGCGACTCGTGCCCGCAACGGTTCAGCGGCAGCACGAGTACCAAGCTCCTGAAGGCGTGTCGCGCGCATTGGCACGCAACCGGACACCGGCGCTTCGAGCGCATCCGGGGATGGGGCCCCGTCACGTTCCGGAGGCTCGCAACGTGAGCCTCGCGCTTCGGGTCGCGCGCATCCTCGGCTTTGTGAGCGGGATGCTCCTGGGCCCCGGAGGGATGATGCTGCTGGACTGGTGGCGCGCGCGACGCAAGAGGCAACAGGAGAACGCGCCATGAGCCACGCGCCCGTACGATGCGTCGGCGTCAGCAGCCTCTTCCTCGACGGCCTCGAAGGCACCGAAAGCGAGCGCCACGTCGTCTTCTGCGACCTCGACAGCAAGCGCCCGATCCACGAGCCGGGCGGGTTCCGCACGCTCGTCCGGCGCGTCATGGACCAATTCGACGTCGGCACGTTCTACGCGTTCGAGACCCTGAAGGGTGTTCACCTCGTCTCGTTCTCTCTCTACCCGCGCCGCCTCACCGAACGCATCGAGGAACGGTTCCGTTCGTGGGGCAGCGACGACACCCACCAGAACATGAGCTATCGCAACGGACAGGCCATCATGCGCGTCACGCCGAAGCCCGGCGAGGGGCAGGGGCCGCGCTACGTCGCGCACTTCACGCGACCGACGGAACGGCCGTACAGTTCCCCCCACTTCGCGTTCTTCCGGTCCAAGCACGGCATCCCCGCGCCGTCCGGCGTCCCCGTCGGCAGCGTGGACGGGGACGTGCGCCTCGAAGCATACGACACCTACGCGGTGAGAATGACATGAACACCAAACGCAAAATCGAACGACTGGAGGCTCGGGTCCGCGACGTCGAGAGAGAACAAGGCCACTTCAGGGAACAACTCGCGCGGGTACATCGGTGCGGGGCGTTCGTTTTCCCCTGCGGCGTCGGGTCTTCCGCGCTCTACTGCGAAGGGCAACGCGGCCACGAGGGCGACCACCTCGTTTCCCTCATCGGTCATCCGTCTATCCGATGGAGGACGTAGATGCCACGCACAAGCACGACGGCGAAGGCGAGCGACGCCGACGCCGCGATCCGACAAGCCGCCCAAGCATCGACGTTCGAGCCCGCACCGTCGAGCCGCAAGAAGCGCAAGAGCAAGAAGGGCCGCTCCGAACCGCGCGCCGAGAGCGACGCCGAGGGCATCAACGAAGAACTGACCGAAGGCTTCCGCGACGTGTTCGCCCGCGACGCCCGCAGCGACGGCAGCCCCGTCGCCCCCGAGGACGTAGCGCGCCGCCTGTTCGATGAAGCCAAGGACGCCGGGCTCATCCCCGACGCCACCAAGTACCGCATCGACAAGACCGGCGCCGTCGTCGCCATCAACGCGAAGGGCCACCCGGTCAAAGGCGGCGTGCTGCGCTCGGCAGCACGCGACCCCGACACCGGCCGGTTTCTCAGCATCGAGGCGTTGGGGGCACCCGGCACCGTCGAACGCAACGCGCTCCCCCGCGTCGCGCGCTACGCCAAGAGCCTCTGGGCCCAAGACAGCGCCGGAGCGACGGAGAAGCGCGTCCGCAACGTCTGGGAGGGCTACAAACGCGCCCACCCCGAAGCGCGCGGCACGCTCTACTTCGAGGGAGATACCATCGTCATCCGTGAGGGCGGCGAGGTCATCGCCTCGACGCGCCGCAGCCACCCCCGGAACTGGAGGACCCCGGAACAGACCACGCTCGACACGATCCGCAACGAGGCGGGCGACAAGCCCCGCAAGCCCGAGAAGTGAGGCATAACCGGCAGGAATAAATGCGCCACGCGTTATGCGGCGTGCGATGGGACAGAACAAGCACGCCGTCAGTCGGCTCGGGAAGGGAGACCTCAACGCCCCGGCGCTCGGGAGCAAGCACCTCGCGCAAGACCTCGTCTCGCGCGCCATCGAGCAAGGCACGACCGAAGCGGTCATCGCCGTCTACGAACGCGGCAAGCTCGTCGGCAACGTCACGATCCGCGTGGACGCCGCGCGCCTTGCGAGCCCGTGAACCGCATGACGAAGCGAGGCGTGAAGACGGCAACGCCCGACGAGGTCGAGCGGGCCAAGGCCATGATGGCCAAGGGGAAGACGGCCGCCGAGGTCGGACGGGACCTCGGGCGCAACCGCTCGACCATTAACCGATGGGCCGGTGACTGGAACGC
>DATDQL010000077.1:0-8031 GCA_035292305.1 Thermoplasmatota archaeon | reverse complement strand
ACCGTGGCGGGGGGTGCGCCGGGCGCGGCCCAGTACCTCCTCATCGAGGAGCTCATCAACCGTGACGTGCCGGGGGCCGGGACACAGGACCCGTACCCGGAGACGCGCGAGGAGATGAAGGCGCTCATGGACGAGGTCTTCGACTCCCCGCTCTACCAGTTCGGGAACCTCTTCGCGGACCATCCCGACGACCGGACCGCGATCATGGTGGTGACCGTCCGCGCGCGATCCTTCGAGGACGCCTCCGAGGTCTGGGACCAGGTGTGGAGCGCCGTCCGCGAGAACGAGGACCTGCGACCGGCCGGCATGGAGGTCGCGTTCGTCGGGAACACCGCGACGAACTACTTGTTCATCGCGAAGGAGCTGCCGTGGATCCAGTTCATGGGCATCGCGGTGAACGTCATCGTCGTCACGTTGGTCGCGATCACGATGCGGAGCTTCCGTGCCATCGTCACCGTCGGCCTCGCGAGCGTCCTCACGAGCATCTGGTGGCTCGGCGTCCTGCCGAGCGTCGGGATCGGCCTCGCCATCACGCTCACGCTACCGATCATCTTCATCTCGGCCATCGGGAGCGACTACGCCCTGCACCTCGCCACGTCGGTGAGGGGGAGCAAGGACCTGCTCGAGACGTTCCGCACGACCGGCAAGGCCATCCTGTTCTCGTTCGTCACGACCTTCGGCGCGTTCCTCATCTACACGCAGGTCTCGAACCTCGCGGTGCGGCGCACGATGATCGCGACGACGATCGCGACGGTCATCATCTTCGCGGCGACGCTCCTCATCGTCCCCATGATGTACGGGACGAAGAAGTACCTCCACGAAAGCAAGGGGCCGGAGGACGAGGTCGAGGTCCAGCTGGTGAAACCGGGGCCACGGCGTGATGTCGTGGCCGTGCGCGAGACCGAGTGATCACGGGAGAGTCCACGAGGACACGAACGAGGCCCAGACATTCGCGTCGTCGTGGGTTCGTGGACCACGGGGTCGAGCCGCTCGACCAAGGACTGGCCGGGATGCGAAGGCACTACGCAGGGACGCCTCGCGCCCTCGTCCGCGTCCACGCGAACGTCGCGAACCAAACGACCGTGGGAACGGCGGCGATCGCCCAGACGGAGGCAAGGCGTAACGATGGTGGGGCGAGCGTCAGCGCGACCATCGCGAGCGCATACCACGGGACCCCGAGGAGCGCGGCGACGAGGAGCGCCGCATCCCCGCGCCGCGCTGGCGGAGTCGCGGCGCCGCTCGCAAGGAGAAGCGACGCGATCGCGATGCCGTATAGACCGAGCGAGAACCCGGCGAGCACGCCGAGACCGAGCGCGGGGACCGCGATGCCGAGCGCGACGGCGCGACGGTCGTACCAGGCGCCGAGGAACGCGCCGGCGCCCGCGAGGAAGTACGGGACGGCGAACGGATGCACGCGGCTCTCGCACTTTGAGAGCGCGGTGCACTCCTCGGCCGTGGTGCAGGATTCCGAAACGGACCGCGCGCCGCACGCGAGGCCCATGACGACGAGCGCGACCGCGAGCGCGGCGGCCGCGGCGGCGAACCACAGCGCGAGGAGACGCCGGTGGGCCCCGTCCACGGGGTCGGGAGCCCCCGTGGGTGCTTGATCCTCTCGCTACCAGTGCGCTTCGCTCTGGGCCTCGCCGTCTCCCGTCTCCGCGAGCCACCGCTCGCAGTCGATCGCGGCCTGGCAACCGGAGCCGGCCGCGGTCACGGCCTGGCGGTACCGGAAGTCGAAGACGTCGCCGGCCACGAACACGCCGGGGATCTTCGACCTCGTCTCGTCGTGGACCACGATGTAGCCCTTCCCGTCGATTTCGAGCTGGCCCTTGAGGAACGCCGTGTTCGGCACGTGCCCGATAGCGAGGAAGACGCCGCCGCAGTCGAGCCGTCTCGCGCGCCCGGGCGCGCGAGTGTCTTCGAGCATGACACCCTCGACCGTTTCCTTGCCGAGCACTTCCGCGACGGTCGCGTTCCAGACGACCGCGATCTTCGGATGCGACAGGACCCGCTGCTGCATGATCTTCGAAGCGCGGAACTCGTCGCGGCGGTGGACGACCGTGACCTTGCTCGCGAACTTCGTGAGGAAGAGCGCCTCCTCCATCGCGGTGTCGCCGCCGCCGACGACGACCACGTGCTTCTCCTTGAAGAAGAAGCCGTCGCACGTCGCGCACGCGCTGACGCCGTGGCCGCGCAGGCGCTGTTCGCTCTCGATACCGAGCCACTTCGCGCTCGCGCCGGTCGCGACGATGACCGTCTTTGCGTGGAGCGTCCTCTCGCTGCCGACCTTGAGCGTGAACGGGCGCGCCGAGAAGTCGACCTCGGTCACGTCGCCTTCGACGAACTCCGTGCCGAAGCGAGCTGCCTGCTTGCGGAAGAGCGCCATCATCTCCGGTCCGAGGATGCCGTCCGGGAACCCGGGATAGTTCTCGACGTCCGTCGTCAGCATGAGCTGCCCCCCGGATTCGAGCCCGCTCACGAGGACCGGCTTCAGGTTCGCGCGGGCGGCGTAGATCGCCGCCGTCAGGCCCGCCGGGCCCGAGCCGAGGATGACGACGTTCCGGACGTCCGCCTGCATGGGTCGACCGAGGTCCGTTCCCGGATTTGAGCCTGCGGGCGGCCTTTCCCCTGGAGAAGGAGCGGCCGCTCGCGGGCCAGCGCCGCGCAACACGCCTTAAGTACGCCACCGCCGTAGTCCGCGCGTGCGTACGAAGGCCTTCGCGCTCGCCGTCGCATCCGCGACCCTCCTCGCGGGATGCCTCGGGGCCGACCCGGAGGACACCGATACTTCCTCCGTCGCCGACCCGACCGACGACGCGACGCCCTCCGGCGACGTGGCGACCGCCACCGAGAACGCGACGAGCCCGTCGGATCTCACCGGCGGCCATTCCCCCCACATCCACAACTACTGGGGCGAGAGCGACCGCCTTACGCTGTTCGACGGGGACACGAAGATCACCGTCCAGGACCGCTGGGCGGCGTTCCGCATCGCGATCGACAAGCGGCCGGTCATCGGAACCGCGCACTTCGAACTCCCGGACGGAGCGACCGTGTACGAGGGGAGCGGCGAGCTTGTCGTGACCCCCGCGTGGACCTCCCCCTCGATCACCGGCCTCGCCATGCGCTACCACTCCCCCGACATGGCGAGCGGTTGGAACTCGTGGTCCGAATGGCTGCCCCTCGCCTCCGGGATCCCGACCTCGATCGAGGTCGCGCCCGAGATGACCGACATGCCGCACGACGCGAAGAGCCGGTGGGCCTTCGAGTTCTCCGCGGACGGCGCCGCGGGCGCCGCGGAGGGCAACTTCCACCTCACGTTCGAGATCGTCCGCGTGCGCGACATCGCCCTTTTCCCGGGCCACCCCGACACGTACGAAGATACGGACCGGTACCTCCTCGGGGACGAGGATTACAAGGCGACCGGCTCGAACCGCGCCGTGCAGTTCGTCGGCGTCCTCACGACCGGAGAGTTCGACGAGGACGTGTACCGCCCCTCGAAGGGCATCCCCATGGAGACGCGCGCCCTCATCCTCACGGTGAAGATCAACTCCGGCGGCACGACCTCCCCTCTCGCGAAGCAGTCGGGGATCGCGCTCGCGTACACGAGCGCGGAGACCCGCCGGGACTACGACGCCCAGCTCCTCAACAACACGGAAGGGGTCTTCGTCTTCGCCGTCCCGGTCGACGACACGATGGTGGACTCACCGTACCGCGAGGGCACCGCGTGGCATTTCCACATCCAGCCGAGGCAGCAGCCCCTCGTCCCGAACGTGCGCGACCCGAACGGCTGCGACGGATGCGTCGAGTACGAGCTCGACGTCCACGTCACCCTCGAGGCGTTCGACCACGACCCGACCGGCGGCCAGATCGATCCCCGCGGCCAGCCTCGGCAATGGGGATAGCCCCCGTCCAGGACCGGTGTGCCACGAGCGCGCAATACCTGTTATGTACCCCCACGGCCTAGGCCGCCCCGTGCGCACGGCCGCCGTCCTTGTCACCGTCGCGGTGCTCCTCGCGGGCTGCCTCGGGGCCGATCCCGCCGACACCGACACCGCGTCCGTTCCCGGCGCGGCTGACGACACGACGCTCTCGGCGGACATGGCGAACGCCACAGCGAACGCGACGAGCCCTTCGGACCTCACCGGCGGCCACGCCCCGCACATCCACAACTACTGGGGGGAGAGCGACCGCATCACCCTCTTCGACGGCGAGGAGAAGATCGACGCGACGGAGCGCGAGTCGTTCTTCGCGTTCTTCCTCGACCAGAAGCCGGCGTTCGGAGCGACGTTCTTCGAGCTGCCGGACGGAGCGACGATCTACGAAGGCACTGGCCAGCTCCTCGTCACCGCCGCCTGGACCGAGCCCACGATCACCGGCCTCGCCCTCCGGTACCACTCGCCGGACATGAAGAGCGGGTTCACGGAGTGGTCGGAGGCCGTCCCCCTCCCGTCCGGTCAGCCCGTGACGATCGAGGTCACCCCCGCGATGACGGACATGCCGCACGACGCCAAGTCGCGCTGGGCCTTCATGATCGGAGCGACCGGCGACCCCGGCGGGGTCGCGCAAGGCACGGTCCACCTCACGTTCGAGATCGCGCGCATGCGCGACATCATGCTCTTCCCGGGCCACCCGGACAACTACGAGGACACGGACCACTACCTCCTGGCGGAGAACGAGCCGTTCGAAGCGAAGAGCACGAACCGCCTGACGTGGCTTCCGCGGTACGTCCTGAAGGACGGCACGAACACGTGGTACCCGTCGAAGGCGATCCCGCTCGAGACCCGCGCGCTCATCCTCACGATCCAGATCGTGTCGGGTGGGGCGACCGCCCCGCTCGCGGAGCAGAGCGGCATCGACGTGCAGTACACGTCCGCTGAGACGATGCGCGGCTACCGCGCGCAGCTCCTCAACAACACGGAGGACATCTACGTCTTCGCGGTCCCGGTCGACGACACCATGGTCGACTCGCCGTACCGCGACGAGAGCGCGTGGCATTTCAACATCAATCCGCGTCAGAAGTTCGACATCCCGGTGCGCGACGGGTGTCCGGGTTGCGTGGACTACGACATGAAGGTCCAGATCACGCTCGTCGCGTGGGACCACGACCCGACGGGTGGCCACATCGAGACCCGCCCCGGCTCCTCCGGGCGCTGAAGCGCAGGGTCCGCCGCAGCGGCGGGTCCTTGGATTGTTCAACGGGGACGCCACTCGGCTTAATATACCTCGATGGGTCCCCCTGCTCATGAAGGCCTGGACGCTCGTGGTCGCCCTCGCGACGCTCCCCCTCGCGGGATGCTTCGGAGGCGATGACGAAGCTGCGACGGAGGACGACCTCTCCCTGTCGGCGGACGATCCCGCCACGGACGACGTCCGCCCCCTCGGGAACGCGACCCTCAACGGGACGGCGACGAAGCCGTCGGACAAATCCGGCGGCCACCTCCCGCACGTCCACAACTATTGGGGCGACGAGACTCGCAAGGTCCTCTTCGACGAGGACATCGACGTCGGCATCTTCGACGGCACCACGTTCAACTCTCTCCTCGGGCGCAAGTCCGCGTCCATCGGCGGCACCATGTGGGAGCTTCCCGAAGGCGCGACGGTGTACGAGGGCACGGGAGAGCTCGTGATCACGGCGACGTGGACGGACCCCACGATCACGGGCCTCGCGCTTGCGTACCGTTCCGCGGACAAGGGAACGTCCGGGCGCTGGGACCACGAGGGGTACACCGACCCGCAGCCCCTTGCGAGCGGGACCCCGCTCAGCATACCGATCGCTCCCGAGATGACGGACCGGCCGCACGAGGCCGTCAGCCGGTGGGGGTTCGAGTTCTCGGCCGCGGGCTCGCCGAGCGCCGCGCAAGGCATCGTGCGCCTCACCGTCGAGATCGTGCGGCTGCGGGACGTGATGGCGTTCCCGGGCCACCCGATCACGTACAAAGACACGGCGAGCTACCAGCTCGCGGACAAGGACTTCGCGTACAAGTCGCCGTCGTGGCTCACCGAAGTGCAAGCGTACGTCGCGGACCAGAAGCCGTCCGAGCCCGTGACGCCGGACCTCCCGGTCCCGATGGAGACGCACGCGCTCGTCGTGCACATCGACCTGACCGGCACGTCGACGTCCGCGCCGCTCGCGCGGCAGACCGGCCTCGAACTCAGCTACCGGACCGCGGGCGGCACGCGCGGACACGCCATCCTCCTCAACAAGACCGCGGATGCGTACTCGTTCGGCGTCTGGGTCGGAGAGAGCGACGTCGATTCCCCCTACACCGAGGTCTCGCAGTGGGAGTTCTACCCGCGCGCGGGGCAGCGCGTCGCCATCCCCGGCGTGCGCGGCTTCCAGTGCGGCGGATGCTTCGACGCCGAGGTCCAGGGGCACATCCTCGTCACGGCATACCAAGTGGATCCGACGGGCAAGATCGTGGAGCCCGACGAGATCGACTGGGACGACGCGTGAACCACGTATGGCGATTTTCCACAGAGCCCGGCTTGATGCCTCGAACGGGGGACGGCGGCCTCGAATGTCGCGTCCCGTCGTGGCCCTAGTCTTGGCCTCCCTCCTCCCGCTCGCCGGGTGCCTCGGCGGCGCGGACGAGGACGCCCCCGGGACCACGAGCGACGGGTCCGACGTCCCCGACGACGCGGCCACGCTCGCGGCCGACGAGAACGCGACCGTCGCTACCTCCCCCACGGACATGACCGGCGGCCACGCCCCGCACATCCACAACTACTGGGGCGAGAGCGACCGCGTCACGCTGTTCGACGACGTCGTCGCGATCCGCGCCGACGACCCGAACCCGACGTTCATCAACGCGCTCATCCTCAAGCAACCCGCGGTCGGCGGCGCGCTCTGGGAGCTCCCCGACGGCGCGACGGTCTACGAAGGGACCGGCATCGTCGAGATGACCGTGACCTGGACCGATCCCACGATCACGGGCCTCGCGCTCTACTACAAGTCGGCCGACAAGCAGTTCGAGGTCGAGGGCTTCGTCGGACCGGTCCCGCTCACGAAGGACGCCCCGGCGCAGATTCAGGTGACGCCGAAGATGACGGATATGCCGCACGACTCCGTCAGCCGCTGGATGTTCTACTTCGCCCCCGCCGGAGTGCCCGCGGTCGCCGAGGGCAACTTCCACCTCAAGTTCGACATCATCCGCATGCGAGACGTCATGGAGTTCCCTGGTCACCCGGACAACTACGAGGACGTGAGCAACTATGTGCTCGCCGACCGGGACTTCACGTACAAGAGCCAGTCCTTCGTGACGCAGGTCGCCGGGTTCCTCGCCACGTCGCAAGGCCCCGAAGCCATCGTCCCGGACAAGATCGTCCCGATGGAGACGCACGCGATGCTCGTGCAGATCGACGTTTCGCAGGCCTCCGCGACCGCTCCCGTGCTGAAGCAGCAGGGACTCGTCCTCATCTACGTCGCAGCCGACGGTCGGCAGCTCTACGAGGCCAAGGTCCTGAACCACACCGACGCGACGTACGTCTTCGGCGTCCCGGTGACCGACTCGCAGGTCGACTCGCCGTACACCGAGCAGTCGGCCTGGCGCATGTACGTCTTCGTAGAGCAGCAGGCCGACCTCCCAGTCGACACGAGATCGTGCGCGGGATGCTTCGACGTCGAGATCAACGGACACGTCAAGATCGCCTCGTGGGCGACGGACCCGACGGGCATCATCGGCGACCCGAACCCGTGCCGCCGATGCGGCTGAGGCCTGGTACGTCCGTCGAGCGCGCCTACTCCTCCTTGAAGATCCCCTCCGCGTCGCCGCGCCGGGCGCGAAGAGAGCATGAGACCCGTGCTCCGACGAGGAGACATGAAGAGCCGCAACGAAGCGTTCCTCGCGAGCCCCTTCCGTATCGAATGGTCCACCCCCGAATGGACCCCGAGTGAGCGCGACGAGGTCGAGCGCGGCGTCGCGCTCGCCGCGGCGTCGATCCTGCGCGCGGCGCGTTTCTCCGCCCTCCTGCACACGCACCAAGGCGTCGAGGCCGAGGTCCGAGTGTGGCTCGAGACGGACACCGTGCCCG
>DATDQL010000076.1:0-5621 GCA_035292305.1 Thermoplasmatota archaeon | reverse complement strand
GGGTGAGGGAGGGCGGGGGCGTGGGGCGAGGGAGGGGGAGAGGCGAGGGTAGTGCCGTCGCGGTCCCCTGGCCCTTGCGCTGGCCCTTCTTGGCCCTCGCCCTAGCGCTCCCTATCGCGAGCGTTAGCGTTAGCGCCAGCGCTTCGGGACGAGCGCTAGCTCTGGCGCTGACGCTGGCGATAGGGAGGGCGGGGGCGTGGGGCGAGGGAGGGGGAGAGGCGAGGGTAGTGCCGTCGCGGTCCCCTGGCCCTTGCGCTGGCCCTTCTTGGCCCTCGCCCTAGCGCTCCCTATCGCGAGCGTTAGCGTCAGCGCCAGCGCTTCGGTGCGAGCGCCAGCGATTCGCTACGCCGCGCCGCCCACGTACCGGTCCAAGACCGCCCTGCGAAGCATGTCGTCGAACCCGCCCGTGGACATCGGCTTCTCGACGAAGTCGTGGATGCGCGCCCTCTCGCGCGCGGCCTCGACGATGCCGGGGTCCGCGTGGCCCGACATGAGCAGGCGCGCGGCGGCCGGGTGGCGTCGCAGGGCCTCCACGAGCACGTCGATGCCCGTCGTCGCTCCCATGCGGTAGTCGGCGAGGACGACGTCGAAGCCGCGCGCCGCGAGCATGCGGACGGCTTCCTCTCCGTCCTTCGCCTCGAAGACCTCGACGCGGCCCTCGCCGGCGGCGCGAAGAAGGACGCGGCGGCACACGAAGCGGACGGCCGCGTCGTCGTCGACGACGAGGATGCTCACCGGCGCGGTCATGCCGGGGCCTTCACCTCCACTGGGTCCGCGACGGCCGGGGACGCGGGTCCGGCGGCAGGCAGGACGATCGTCGCGCGGGCGCCACCCGCCGCGAGATTGTGGAGCTCGAGCGAGCCGCCGAGCCGCTCGGTCGCGCGCTTCACGATCGTGAGGCCGAACCCGCCCCGCGCCGTGCGCCCCGGCCTCCCGAGGCTCTCGAGGATGTGCGGCGGGTAGCCCGGACCGTTGTCGTCGACATGGATCGCCACGTTGTCGCCGCGAGACTCGGCGGTGATGCGAACGCGCGGCTGCGTGGACGCGTTGTGCCGCACGGCGTTCACGACGAGGTTCCCGAGGATCTGTGCGAGGCTCGGGACGGTCGCGCGGACCGCGAGGTCGAGGCCGTCGTGCTCCAGCCGTGCGTGGCGGTCGCGCACGGCGTCGTCGTAGCGCGTGCGGCACGACGCGTGGTCGAACGCGTCCGCGATGCGGACGGGGACGAGGCCGCCGAGTTCGGTGTTCGCCGCCCGACTGAAATCGAGGAGGCCCTCGACGAGCTCGCGCAGCCGCGAGGCGGCTTGCCGGGCCTCGGCGAGGAGCTTCGTCCCGGCGGGGGACAGCCGGTCGCGTTCGTCCTCCGCGAGGGCCTCGAGGAGGACCTGCACAGCGCGCAGCGGCTCCTTGAGGTCGTGACTGACAACGTAGGAGAACGCCTCGAGGGATTCGTTCGCCTGCCCGAGGACGCGGGCGCGCTCGCGCTCTGCCGCGATCGCGCGCTCCGTCGCCTTCGCCTCTCGTGCGCGCATCCAGAGCGTGACGGCGGCGAGCAGCAGGCCCATCGAGAGCACGATCCCCATCCCGACGAGCGCCTCGGGCCCGGTCCGGACGACCTCGCCGGGCTGCGCGCTGAGCCTGGGCGTGTAGATCGTGAAGAGGAGGGCGGAGGAGAATGCGGGCCAGCGGCCCCCCACGAAGGCCGAGAAGACGATGAGCGCCATCGCTCCGAGGAAGGTCGCAGCGGGGAGTATCTCGGCGAAGACGCGGGGAGCGTCGCGCATGACCTCGACGGCGGCAAGGGCGACGAGCGTGAGGAGGGGGCCCGCCCACGTCCTCCAGGGCGCGCGCCGGGCATCCATCGCCCTCTGCGAGGCTGCGCGGATGCTTCAGCCTTTCACGAGAGCAGCAACCTTCATGGCGCCCGAGGCGAGTCGCAGGCCGGGAGGTCCGCCGATGCGAGCATCCTGTGTCGTGCTGCTCGCCGTCCTCCTCCTCGCGCCGATGCCCGGCGCCGGCTCCTCCCCCTCCCCCGGCGCGTGCGCGCCCCAGGACGTCCCGGACCTCGGGTCCGCCTGCCGACGCCCGGACGGCCTCTGGGAGGTGTTCGCTCCCGACGGCACGTCGCTCGGCACGACGCACGGCCCGGACCCCGTCCCGTCGCACGATCTCGTGCCCGGGTTCGGCGCCGCGCGCGATCCGGCGTGCACGGATGACCCGACGGGCGGGTACTACTCGCACATCATCTACGCACGCGCGTTCGACGACGCGGACCGCTACGCGACCGTCGCGCCCGAGATGCGATCCATGGTCCGGTCCGCGAACGGGCTCGTGCACGACACGGCGATGATGGACGGGGTCCATGCGGACCTCGTCGTGCTGTGCTCGGCCGGGGTCATGGTCGTCGAGGAGGCCGTGCTCGACACGGACCGGTCGAGCGCGAACTTCGGCACCATCGTCGACGACTTACGAACCCTCGGCTACCGCTCCGGGCAGCGGAAATACTGGGTGTTCTACGACGACCCGAGCGCGTGCAGCTGCGGCGGCCAGGGGCACGTGAGCAACGACGACCGCCTCGTCGTCTCGAACGCGAACAACGGGAACGGCGGCGCGATGTTCGCCGTGAACTACGGCTACACGGGCTCGTTCGGCATGCTCGTCATGCTCCATGAGCTCGGCCACAACCTCGGCGCCGTGCAGCTCGGCGCGCCGCATACGACCGGCGCGTTCCATTGCACGGACGGCCTCGACATCATGTGCTACAACGACGGGGGACCGCGCGCCGGCGAGTACGACGAGGCCTCGTGCCGCGCGAGGGAGTGGGACTGCCTCCGCGACGACTACTTCTCCGCGAGCCCGACGCCGGGGGGGTGGCTCGCGACGCACTGGAACCTCGCCTCGCCGTTCATGCGTTTCCTCCGGTTCACGGAGGACGGCAACGGACCGCCGACGGTCGACCTGCTCGCCTGCGCGCCAGACCCGGTCGGGCAGTTGTACGAGACGACATGCCGGATGCGCGCAAGCGACGACTCCGCGGGCGTCGCGTTCGTCGTCGAATGGGATCCCGCGTACCCCGCCGTGCGCGTCCCGCAGGCGGGTCATGTCGTCCCCGGCACCGAGGTCGCCGCGTCGCACGCGTGGGAGTCGACCGGGACGAAGGGCGTCCGCGTCTACGCCGTGGACAGTGCGCGGTACCCGCGGGCGTCGCTCGGCGCCGGCGCCTCGATCACCGTCGTGGACGTCGCGCCGGACGTCACGTCCTTCTCGTGCACGCCCGCGCCGACCGCCCCGGGCGTCCCGACGACGTGCACGTTCGAATCGTTCGACCCCGGCCTCGTCACGTACCGGCTCGAGTGGGGCGACGGCGCGGTCGCGACCGTCGGCCCGGTCGCCGCGCGCGCCCCCGCGCGGGGCGTCCACGCGTACGACGCCGCGGGCGCGTACGAGTCGCGCCTCGTCGCGACCGATCCCGCGGGCCACGCGAGCGTGCCCGTGACGGCGGCCGTCGCGGTGGAGCCTCCGTGCGGGCTCGACCGCTCGGGGCTCGTCCTCGCGGGGCTCGGCGGGTTCTCCGACGTCGAGGGCGTGACCTGGCGGGCGGAGGCGGTGCCTCCGGAGTGCGCGGGCAAGGCGTTCGTCCTGCGCGCCGCGACGTCGGGCGCGGACTTCCGCGTTTGCTGGCATGCGGGCGACGTCGCGCTCGGGTGCCACGAGGGCCTCGGGGACGAGATCGGCAACGTCCCCCTCGGCGCCGACCGCGCGGTCGTGAGCGTGCCCAACCTGCGGTTCACGCCGGCGGAGGACCGGTTGAGCGCGTGAGCGCCGCGACGGTCCGTTGCCCCCCGCCAGGATCACACGGACGGTACTTGGCCAACGGCTTGGCTCCCGCCGCTTGAAGGCCACGAAGACCACGAGACGTCACGAGCTTCACGAATCCGCCCTGGGGTTCGTGAGGTTCGTGAAGGTTCGTGGTCTTCGTGGACCTGAGACGCCGAGGCGAAGTACCGACGGAGGAACGGAGGTCGAGGTCGGACGCCTACGGCAGGTCGGCGCGGCCTACGACCCGTAAGCCCTTCGCGTCCGCGTCCAGCAGGATGCCGTGCTGCCCCTTCGCGTACGTCAACGCCTTGTGCGTCTCCGCCTCGAACGTCCCCTTCGCGCCTGGTACGCCCATGCCGGCCTTGATCTTGACGGGGATCGCCTGCCAGCCGACGACGAGCGTGTACACCTTGCCGAGGTCCACGCCCTGCTTGTAGAACGCGCTGATGCGTAGGTCGAGCTTGAAGTTCCGCTTCTCCTCGATGATCTGCATCGCGCCCTCGGGCGCGAGCACGTAGCCGCGGTCGAGGTCCGCGGTCTCCACGCCCTTGAGCGCGAGGCCGACGTGGTCGCCGATCGCGGCCTCCTCGACGTCGACGTCGTGGACCTGGATGCTGCGCACCTGCGCGGTCTTGCGCGTCGGGAAGACCCGGAGCGTGTCGTGTTTCTTCACCGGGCCGCCCTGGACGAAGCCGAGGGCGACCTCGCCGACGCCCTTGACGTTGAAGTGGTGGTCCACGGAGACCCTGCCCGCGGCGGCCTCGGCCGGCGCCATCCCGACCGTGAGGCCCGCAAGAGCGGCCCTGACGGTCGGAGGTCTGTCCTCGACGATCTGCCACTTCTCGAGCGTCGTCCCCTTGAGGAGCGGCTTGATCTGCGTCGGGTCCAGGTAGTTCTGGAGCACGATGACGCCGCGCTCGATCCCGGCCGCGTCCGCGGCGAGGATCTGCTCGCCGATCTCCTTCGTGATCGCTCCCGCGACGAGGAGGCCGGCGTCCGCCGCGCCGACCGCGTACGCGAGCGGCTGCGGCTTCTCGGGGTATCGGATCGCCTGGATGACGGAAACGAGGGCGTCGCCCTCCTTGAACGAGCGGAGCGCGACGTCGCTCTCGGAGGACTTCTTCCCGAGGTGCTCGGCGTAGTCGGGGTTCCCCAGGTGCACGACCGTGAGGGAGGGCATGGCCGGGCCAACGCCTCGGGGGACAAGAACCTCGCGGGTCGCCCGCCCTCAAGCTGGGGCCGCGGCCTGCGGAGGCCAGTAGACGCCGTCCTTCACGACGAACGTCCGGGCGGCGAGGTCTCCGATGCGTTGGTCCATCTCCCCGACGCGCATGAGGTACCAGTCGATCGCGAGGAACGCGACGCTGAGGAACGGCACGAGCCACAGGAACCGGAGCAGGTTCCGCATCGCCGCCTGGCCGAGCGTCGGACGGCTGCCGGTCGCCGCAGAGAGCACGCGGATCCTGAACGCGACCTTGCCCACGGTCCGTCCCCACGCGGCCTCGGACAGCGTGAAGTACGCGAGGTCGATCGGCGCCTCCATGAGCGCGACGAAGAGGACGAACGGAGACGCTGCCGCGTCGAGCGCCGACTCCGACGGGTCCGGGGCCGGGATGAGGCCGGCGCCAACGAGCGAGGCCGCGAAGATGAGCGTGACGACGGAGGTGAGGACGAGGTCGACGACGAACGCCCCGAGGCGCGCGGAGAGCGTCGCCGACTCGGGGACGCCCTGCTCGAAGGACCACGGATTGGCAGCGCTCACGCCATCGCCCTCGCTCGTCCCTCGCTCGGGCCGCGTGTGC
>DATDQL010000075.1:0-4932 GCA_035292305.1 Thermoplasmatota archaeon | reverse complement strand
CTCCGTTCCTCCGGGTTTTCCTGGCGGGCGCCAACCGGTCCGTTGCCTCCCGCCAGGTTCACCCGGAGGAACGGAGGAACGAAGGATCGGAGGTCGAAACTTCGGTCTTTCAAGCCAAGGCCTGCCCACTCTCTCCAACGGTGACTCCGTGCGCGTACCGCTCGCGCGTCGAGGGCGAACGCTTATGCCAACGGCGTTCCCCTCCCGGCCCGTGCGCCCCGACCTCCAGCGCGTCCTCGAAAAGCAGGGCTACGGCGTCGTCGGCAACCACTCCGGCGTCAAGTTGTGCCACTGGACGAAGGAGGATCTGAGGAGCGGTCGCCACTGCTACAAGGGCGACTTCTACGGCATCGGGAGCCGCGAGTGCATGCAGATGACGCCCATCGTGGACTACTGCAACTTCGCCTGCCTGTACTGCTGGCGCTCGCAGAGCTTCGACACGGCGCTCCACGACCACGCATGGGACGCGCCGGCGGCGGTCCTCGAGGGCGGCCTCGACGCGCAGCGCCGCCTGCTGTCTGGATACAAGGGGCACCCGACGACGCCGGTCGAGAAGTGGGTCGAGGCGCAGTCGCCGAAGCACGTCGCGATCTCGCTGAACGGTGAGCCGACGTTCTACCCGCACCTCGGCGAGTTCATCGAGCTGTGCCACCGCCGCGGCATGACGACCTTCCTGGTCACGAACGGCTCGCGCCCGGACGTGCTTCGCGACCTCGACCCGTTGCCGACGCAGCTCTACGTCTCCATCGATGCGCCGAACCAGGAGGTCTTCGACAGGCTGTGCGCGCCCATCGGCGCCGGCGCGTGGGACAAGCTCGAGGAGACGATCGACCTCCTCCCCTCGCTCGACACGCGCATCGTCGCGCGCCACACGCTCGTGAAAGGCTGGAACATGGAGAGAGAGAAGGGCCACGTCGAGCAGTACGCCGCCCTCGACCGCCGCGCGGACCCCGACTTCGTCGAGGCGAAGGGGTACGTGTTCGTCGGCGCGAGCCGCGAGCGCATGACGATCGAGAACATGCCGAGGCATGAGGACGTGCTCGGCTTCGCGGACGCGCTCTCCTCGCAGATCGGCTACCCTCGCGAGTCCGACAAGCGCGACTCGCGTGTCGCGCTTCTCGTGAAGGCGGGCGTGGCGCGCAAGCTCGACCTCGACGCCTGGGAGAAGGCGCACAAGGTCGAAGACCACCCCGCGCCCCGCATTCAGGGGTGGGCGCGGCTCGCTGCCGCGCACGCCAACGGAGCCAAGGACGCCAAGCCGGTGGATCCGCTCGCGGTCGCCGCGGCGTGCACGTGCGGGCACCCGCACGAGGCGCACGTGGTCGGTCCCGACGCGGTGCCCGGTGCGGCTCCGCGCGCGCCGAACGTCACGTTCGGCAAGACGGCGATGCCCGCCTCGGGCGACGGGTGCTGCGGCGGACCCTGACACGGTCGAGGTCAACGGCCCGCCCACAAAGCTCAAGGGGCCTCTACCGGGTCGCCGCCCATGCGCGCCGGAGGCCTCGCGGTCACGCTCGCCACGCTCTTCCTCGCTGGCTGCCTGAACGGCCCCGAGGCGCTTTCGTCCTCGACGGTGCCTTCGGCCGCAGGCGCGATGCCTGCGCCGTTCTCGACGACCGCGGTCTACCCCGGCGAGTACGACACCGAGAAGGCGCGACCGCTCGTCGAGGGCCCGTACGACGTCCTGAGCCAGGAGACGACGCTCGTCCCGAGCGACCGCGACGGCGCCGCGATCCAGATCTTCGTCGTGCGACCCGACGTGCCCGATGGCGTGCTCGTCCCCGTCGTCGCGGACGCGGGCCCGTACTTCCCCGCGTGGGCGGGACGCGGCCTCCCCGAGGACAACGCGTTCATCAAGATCCTCGTCGAGCACGGCTTCGCGCTCGCGCTCGTGTCCGTGCGGGGCACGGGCGACTCCGGCGGCTGCATGGACCTCATGGGCGAGAAGGAGCGCGACGACATCGACCAGGCCGTCACTTGGCTCGGGGAGCAGGAGTGGTCGAACGGCAACGTCGGCCTCTTCGGCGGCTCGTACGACGGCTCCACGCAGTGGGAGGCCGCCTCGACGGGCAACCCCCACCTCAAGACGATCGTGCCGCTCGCGTCGATCCCGGACCTCTTCACGCACCAGGTCCGCAACGGCACTCCGATGGCGTGGACGCCGCTCCAGTTCAGCGCGCTCTACTGGGCGTTCTACGGGCCCGTGCTCTACAACCCTGTCACCGGGCGCAGCGCGGAGCACGCCGGCTCGCAGGTCGCGTGCCCCGACTCCTTCGAGGCGATGACCGTGAGCATGCACTCGACGCTGACCGGCGAGCGCGACCCGCTCGGCTTCTGGGCGGAGCGCGACTGGCGCGACGACGTGCTCGCGAACTACAACGGCTCGATCTTCCTCATCCAGGGGTTCGGCGACGTGACCGTCGAGCCGCACAACGTGTACCCGTTCGTGGGCGAGCTCGAGGCGAAGGGCCTCGTCGTCAAGCACTTCCTCGGGCCGTGGGGGCACGAGGCGCCGTGGCGCGCGGACTGGCCCGAGATCCTTCTGCGATGGTATGAGCATGAGTTACGGGAGAACGCGACCGTCGACCTCGGCCCCAAGGTCCTCGTCCTCGACAACCGGGAGGGCTGGAGGAGCGAGACCGCATGGCCGCCCGCGGACGCGGTCCCGACGACGCTCTACCTCGCCGGGGGCGAGGCGCTCTCGCGCGAGCCCGCGCCCGGCGACCCGGTCCTCGTCGCGCCGATGGCGCCCGTGAAGGACCCGGACTCGCTCGGGGGCCTCAACTGGTACTGGAAACTCTACGAGGACTCCGTCCAGGAGGTCTGCATCTCCTGCCCGACGTTCCGGACGGACCCGCAGGAAGCCGACCTCCGTATCGTCGGCGCGCCTCGGTTGCACCTCGCCGCGACGCCCGCGGGACCCGGCGGCCACGTCACCGCGATCCTCTACACGGAGGACGACGCGGGAGGGCGGCAGCGAATCGGCTTCGGTCAGATCGACCTCCGGTTCGCGGGCGGAGGCGAGACCGCGCACCCCGTGGCGCCGCTGCAGCCGCTCGACGTCGAGCTGCAGCTCCAGCCCCTCGACGTCGTCGTTCCCGCGGGCGAGCGCCTCGTGCTCGTCCTGCACCAGGGCACGTACGGGATCCGCCTGCCGTCCACGCCGACGTTCCCGGTGGAGGTCGCCCTCGCGGACGGGGCGAGCACGTTCACGATCGACGTCATCGCGCGCGGGCCGGACGCGTTCCACGCGGCGCCGGCGCGGATCGGCCCTGACGCGCCCCCGCGATGACCCCTTCCGTGCAACGGGGGGCCAGCAACGCTTAAGGGGCACGGGCGGGCCTGCGGAGCCCATGAGCGGCAAGGGTCCCGGCGGCCCGTGCGTCCTCGCGCTCGCCGCGCTCCTCGCGGGCTGCCTGACGCCGGCCGCGGTGCCAGAGGAGGTGCTCCGGTCCGCCGCGGTGGTTCTCCCGGTCGACGACGACGGCTTCGTCGACCTCGGCTTCGCGGGCGTCTTGCACCTGGAATCGGACTTCCCGAGCCCGATCGGCGGCATCATCCACGCCGAGTACTACGTGCCCGAAGGCGCCGGCCCGGACCGGCCCGTCCCGGTCATCGTCGAGTACTCACCGTACAACGCGCCGGGCCGGCACACGGACGACGGCGTCGGTCCGTTCTTCGGCGCCGTGCCCGACCGCGTCGAGGAGTACGTCCCGCGCGGCACCGCCGTCGCGTATGTGGACGCGCGCGGCTTCGCCGGCTCCGGCGGCTGCTGGGATTACTACGGCGACGACGAGCTCGCGGACGCGGTCGCGACCGTCGAGTGGTTTGCGACGCAGGAGTGGTCGAGCGGCAAGGTCGGCATGATGGGGACATCGTACCCAGGGACGACGCAGCTCCTCGCCGCGATCGGCCAGGCCCAGGGCCTCGTCACGATCGTCCCGATCGCGCCCGAGCCGAGCGTGTACGAGAACCAGTTCAAGAACGGCGTGCAGTACCGCAACGCCGGCATCACGTCTTCGTTGATCTACGCCTCGCTCTACCCCGGGATCGCGCTCTTGCCGCCCGGGACCGAGGCGGGCGCCTACCCGGGCTACGCGCAGGCGCGGACCGAGACGCCAAAGTGCCTCGCCGAGTCCACGCCCGCGCTCCTCGACCCGGACGCGAAGTATTCGGCATACTTCGCGGAGCGCGACCGCCAGGGCGACGCCGGCCGCGTGACCGCCAGCGTGTTCTGGTCGCACGGCTTCTGGGACCAGAACGTGAAGCCGGACACGTTCACGCCCTTCTGGCAGGAGATCACCGCGCCGAAGCGCGCATGGTTCTGGCACGGCTACCACCAGGACCCGACCGAGGACGCGACGGGCCGCGACGGATTCTACGACCAGCGGCACCTCTGGATGGACCACTGGCTGCACGGCGCGGCGAACGGCGCGGACACGATGGCCGTCGTCGAGGTCCAGGACAGCCTCGGACGCTGGCGTTACGAGGACACCTGGCCGCCCGCGGATGCCGCACCTCGGCTCTTCTTCCCGACGTCAGACGGCGTGCTCGTGGACGAGCCCGCCGCCGAAACCGTCGCGTTCCGGACGGACCAGCGCACGAGCTTCGGCGAGGGCTCGAGGACCGCGAGCCCGGCCCGCGTCGCCGCGGACGCGAGCCATGTCGCCGCGACGGACGCGCTCGCCGAGCCGGTGCACGTCGCGGGCGTTCCGCTCTACCACACGCGCCTCTCCCTCGACGAGACGCGCGGCCAGATCGTGACGGGGCTCTTCGACGTCGACCCCGACGGCACGTGGACGCTCGTCGACCGCGGCGCGCTCGACTTGCGCCACCGGGACGGGATGGACCGCGTCGTCCCCGTCGTGCAGGGCGAGGCGATGGACGTGACGTTCGACGGCTGGCCGACGGACTGGGTGTTCGAAGCCGGCC
>DATDQL010000074.1:0-2059 GCA_035292305.1 Thermoplasmatota archaeon | reverse complement strand
CCCGCCGCGCCGACCGCGCGCAGGACGCGCTTCTCGAGGTTGGACAGCTCCTCCATCGCGCGACCCGCAGCCCGGCCGCGCCGCATAAGCCTAGGGGAGACCGAAACACGTTTGAGGCTCCCTCCCATGGACGGGCGATCGACCATGCGGAGGCTGCTCCTCGCCGTCGTCCTCGCTGGATGTCTCGGCGCCGGCGAGCCATCCGACGGCCCCGTCCCCGAGGCGGCCGGCGCGTGGGCGCCGCCCGTCCTCGTGGGCGCCGGCGGGTTCCCGGACGTCGGCGAGGCGTCGCTCGCCGTGGGCCCCGACGGCACGCTCCTCGTGTGCGCTGTGGAGAGCGCGAAGGTCTTCGCATCGCAGGACTCGGGAGCGACGTGGACCGCGACCGAGCCCTTCGACGGGGTGACCAACGGCGACTGCGACGTCGCGGTCGGCGACGGCCTCTGGTACGCGGCTTGGGCACGCCGCGCGGATTCGGTCGCGGTCTCGCGGGACGGAGGCGCGACGTGGACGGCCACCACCGTGACGCCATCCCCGGTGCAGTGCGTGGGAAACCCGGTCACGGGGTCGCAGACGCTCTGCGCGGCCCATCGACCGTGGCTGCACGCCTTCGGCCAGACGGTGTACGTCACCTACTACGATCTTCGACCGACGGTCGTGCTCTTCGGCCGCTCGCTGGACGGCGGAACGACGTGGGACCGGCCGACGCTCGTCGCCTCGAGCCCCGGGTTCGGTGTCGCCGGCCGGATGTCCGTCGCGGACGAAGGCCGCACCGTCCGCGTGCCGCTCCTCCTTCCCGAGCCTCCGCCGGGGGACGGCTACCGGGTCGTGGTCGCCGAGTCCGAGGATGCCGGAGAGACCTGGACTTCGCGCGTCGTCGCCGGCGCGCTTCCCGTCAGGTTCGGGTTCCCGTCGCTCGCGGACCACGACGGGCGACTCACCCTCGCGACGGCTCTGGAGAACGGCACGCTCGCGGACGTCGTGCTCTTCACGTCCGACGACGCGGGCGCGACGTGGGACGGACCGACCACGCTCGCGCCAGGCGTCGACTTCGGCGAGAGCATGGCGCTCCTCGCGCTCGACGAAGGCCCCGAGGGCGCGGTCGCGGCCTGGTTCCATCGCGTCCAAGGATCCGGTTGGACGGTGACCGTCACGCCCGAGCTCGATCCCGGCGCGAGGCGGCCACCCTCGGACGGACCGCCGCTCGGCGGCGAGGACGACTACCTCGAGTTCTTCGGGATGGACCACGGCCCGGACGGCGCCCTGCACATCGTCGTACCCGTCCCGGAGGACGCGTGCGAGCCGGAGGGGCCGAACTGCCTCTACCACCTCCTCGCGCCGAGGTCATGAGGGGCCGAGGATCGCGTCCGCGGGGCGAGGCCGCGGCTACGGCCGCACGACGCGCGCCGCGGCGCCGCTCGCCCGCGCCTCTGCTCGACGCTTCTCGAGCTGCGTGAGGTACTCGCCCACGGCGTCGACGGCGTTCGCCTTCTTGCACTCGCCGCACAAGATCGCGCCCGAGCGGCAATCGCGGTTCACCCTCGCGAGCCGGCCGTCGTCCTCGACCGTGTGGAACGTGTACATCTCGAAGGCCACGCAGACGTCCGGGTCGGCGCCCGTGCGGCGCTGCTCCTCGGCCGTGGATTTCCCCCCGGTGACGGCCGCAGCCATCTTCTTGCGACCGGCCTCCGGCGGGTCGAGGAGCGCGACGTGGCTCTCGGGACGGGACGAGGACATCTTGCCGCCCGTGAGGCCGCTCATGAACCGGTGGTATGTCGCCGCCGGAGCTAGGAAACCGAAGCCGCCGAGCACGCGCTGTTCGTGCCGCGCGAGCGCCGCATCGACCGCGGGAAGGTCCGTTGCCGTCGCGTTCGGGAGCGACAGGACGCCGTACGGCGCGTTCACCGAGACGCCGCGCTCGTCGAAGCCGAGCTCCTTGCCGAGGACGACGTGCACGACCTCATGCGCGAGCTCCTTGAGGGCCGCGACGCGCAGGGCGTCCTCGTCCTTCCCCCTCGGCGGGTGCTTCGCAAGCCAGACCGGGAACGCGGCCTGCAGC
>DATDQL010000073.1:0-3868 GCA_035292305.1 Thermoplasmatota archaeon | reverse complement strand
GGCACGTCAGGCGGCGGCGCCGTCGCGAGCGGGCGCGCGAAGCCGGGTGTGAACGATGCGGTCGTCTGCCGCACGACCGGCGAGACCGAGCGCGTCCAGTTTCCGTTCGAGCCTTTCGTGAGGGAGACGTAGTACGACGTCGTCCGGCCGTCCGTGGCCGAGGCTGGCGCGGTGTCGTCGCCTTCGACGCCGGGCGCCGCCCACTCGTCCGTGATCACGATCGCGGAGTCGGCGAGCTCGTGCACGACGACGCGATACACGCCCGCGGGGAGCGTGATCGTCTGCGGGCCCCCCGGGTGGCCCTGATACGTCGCGCCCGGGATGCTCGACGAGCTGTTCGTCGTCGCGGCGTCCCATCCGACGCGCCCGCCGTCGGGCGAGAACGCCTCGATCTCGGCGGGGGAGTGGACCCCGACGCTCTGGCTCGCGCCTCCGCCGGCCAAGCGCGTGCCCGACGGGCCCGACTGCGAGGCGGGCAGCCCCATGGCTTCCGCCGTATGCTCGACGTCGAGCCAGTCGTCGAGGTAATGCTTGTCGCTCGTGGTCCGCCAGTACGACTCCCACGCCGAGCGCAGATCGGCGACGAGCTGCTGGACGTAGCCGTCCTCGACGAGGTCGCACCCCCACAACTGCGCGTGGCGCACGACGGCGTTCACGTTCGAGATGAAGTAGCCGGCAGTCTGTCCGAAGTTCGCGAGGCGGAAGCCGCGGTCGGGGCCAGGGGGCGGCACGGGGCCCAGCGCCTTGAGCTCCGCGACGCGCGCGTCGTAGAGCTCCTGGATGCCTTCACAAGGGTCCGGCTTGATGTAGACGCTCAGTTCGCCCTTCCACTCGCACGAGCCCCGCTCGTCGGGCCTTTGGGCGAACGGGTAGAGCTCACCACAATAGACTTGCTCGGCGCGGCCCGCGGTCGCGGGGCCATCGGGCACGAACGTGGCCACAGCACCCGTGTTGAACCGCGTCGTCGCGTCGAGGGGCGCCGCGAAGCGCAGGGCGGCGATGCCGTGGAACGAAGGTTCGCCGATCTTGTCCCACGCGTTGTTGCGGCCCTGCGCGTCGATCGGGCCGGCGGGCAGGCCTGCGTGTCCGAGCGTGAGCGCGACGAGGCCCGACTCGTGATCGTTGAAGCGCGCCGGGGCCGATCGCGAGATGGACGTCGTCTTGATCTTGCACGGGCCCTTCCCCATGAACACGCCGCTCACGATGAGGTCGGCGTGGACGACCCCGTCTTCGATGGTGAAGCCGCCCGCCGCCGGGAACGTCTCCCGGACGCCGAGCGTCTCGTCGCATTCCCTCGTCTGCGTGTCGCTGGTGACGATCCCGCGGGTCTCGTTGTACACGATGTTCTCGTCGAGCGACGAGAACTTGAGCTTCCCCTCGCGCGAGCCTCCGAGCGGGCCCCCTGAGTACCCGATCTCGGTGGGCGTCAGGAGGAACGTCGTCTCCCACGTTCCGTGGATCTTCAAGGACTGATGCGTCCCGGTGAAGCGCACGCGGGTGTCGTTCGATGCGTCGAACGCGCCCTCCACGTCGAGCTCGTACTGCAGGTGCACGACATGCCGCGTGTGCTGGATCTCCGTGGGACCCTGCGCGCCCGTGGCGGGCCAGGCCAACGCGAGGGCGGTGAGGAGCGCGACGGAATGTCGCACGCGGCGGCCATCGTCGGGGGCGTGCATAAGCGGTTCGCGCCGGGCGTGGTGGCCACGTCGTCGTCGGCGTGCGGCTCGCCCGTCACGGCCGGTACCGCAGGAGCGCCGCGACCACACCGTGGCCCCGGCCACGGTGAGCCGCGGCGCTGCCTAGGGTCGATACCGCAGGAGCGCCGCGACCCCGCCGAGCCCCTTGAGGCGGCGCCCGGCCTCGTGGTGCGTGCTCACGACGTGCCCAACGGCGCCCGTCGCCCGCGCGGCCTCGAGGAAGACCTCACCCCCCGCGCGCATGCGGTCGTCCGTGACGAGGACGGTCTCGACCGCGCCGGCCTCGAGCACGCGGCGCACGTCCGCGTCCCCGTACGCGGCGAGGCCATTCGTGGCCACGGCCTCGAGGAGGCGCTCGACGAGGCGCGTCTCGAGGCTGACGCGCTGGTCGCGCTGCACGCGCTCGACCGCGCCGCGCCGCAGCGCCTCGTGGACGCCCGCCATGCCGGCCTGGCCGGTGGGCTCGACGACCGACCCCGCGACCGTCGCGGGCTCCTTCTCCTTCGCGTACGCGAGGAAGTCCTCCCGCGTGAACCCCGGGCCGACGACGAGGAGCGGCGCGCCCTGCGGCCGGTTCGTGCGCAGCGCGAGGAGGATCTCGTCGAAGAACGACTCGCGTCCCGCGCGGTCGCCGGCGCCGTAGCGCTTGCCGCTCGCGTGCCCGCTCACGTCCACGAGGCGCTGCACGCCGTAGCTTCGCAGAGCCGCGACGACGGCCTCGTTCTCCTCGATTGCAAGGACGAGCACGAGGGGCCGCTTCGACGCGTCCACGGCCTCCTTAACGCGTTCGAGCTCGTGCAGGGCCCAACGCGCCTTGCGCACCTCGACGTCGTCCCCGGGCTCGAACGAGAGCGTGTGGTGCTGGCCGTGGTCCTGAGGCCCTTCGATGATGAGACCGAGCACGCGCAGGCGCGTGGAGAACTCCTGGAACTCGACGCTGTCGAGCCGCACGCCCAGCCACATGGCCTTCTTCTCGACCTTGCCGGTGCGGCCTCCCTCGACCTTCGTCGCCGTCGCTTCGAGCGGCTCGCGCGCACCGTACCCGGAGACGACGTCCCCGGGGCGCAGGACCTGCGCGAGGTGCCAGAGGTCGTCGGGGCTGTCGAGGCGCACGCGGAGGATCCCGGCACGCGCGTCCTCCTTGAGGACCTTCACGCTCCGCCACCACCGCGGCGACCAAGGTCGACGTCGTCGCGCGTCACGGAAGCTCCACCCCGTGCACCTCGACGACCCTGCTCCCGCCCGGCGGCAGCACGGCCTGGATCTCCTCTGTCGGCACGCCGAACGCCTTCGCGAGGCGCGGCGCGAGCGCGTTCGCGGCCTCGTCGCCCGGCTCGAGCACGACGTAGCGTTTCGCCTGCCCGGCGACGGCCCGGTCCGGCCCGCCCATCATCTTGCGCGCTCCCTCGACCTCGATCGCACCGGGCCTGCGGCCCGGTGCATCTTCCCCGACCCTCGGGTCGAGGAAGACCTCGCCCACGGCGAGGCGGACGCTCACGGTGCGGTAGTTGCGCTTGCCGCGCACGATGAACGCGCCGCGCGCGACGTACTCGCCGGGATTCGGTGTCTTCGACACCTGGGACGGCAGGACCCAGTACGCCTCGCCTGCGGCGTGGCCGGCGCCCCATGCCTTGCTCATGCCGACGGCGAACGCGCACGCCTCCTCGATGGCGCTCTCCGGGATGTCGCGCCCCGCGGACTTGACGACGACCGACGGCGCGCCGTGGAGGTCCGCGTGCACGTACCGGTCGTTCTCCTCGAGGTGCTTCTTCACGAGCTTCTCGTTCGAGCCGGCGTCGCGGCCGCCGACGACGAAGAAGCCGTCGCTCGTGCGGAACCAGCGGAACGCGTCGAACCAGAAACGGCGCGACGCCTTCGGCGCGTCCTTCTTCTCGACGGCCTTCGCCTCGAGCCGCGCGCCCTTCGTGCCGAGGTCCTTGAGCCAGGCCTCGCTGCGGGCGAGCGCCTTGCGCGCGCCGACCTGCTTGTCGCGGAACTTCTTCGCCCGGTCGTACTGGTCCTGCGCGTTCTCCTGCAGGTTCTTCCGGAAATCGACGCGGACCTTGCGGATCGCCCCCGAGGCGTCCGGCAACGCGAGCACGGCGACGGCCTCCTTCGGGAGCACGGATTCCACGACGAGCGCCTCGGGGCGGCCCTCCTCGCGCGCGGCG
>DATDQL010000072.1:0-6165 GCA_035292305.1 Thermoplasmatota archaeon | reverse complement strand
CGGTGGGGAGAAGGGTGCGGGGACGGGGAGCGCCGGTACTTGGCCGCCGGGGTGCGATGCCACCTTGGCTGAACGCGGCGCGCCTCGCTTGGAAACTCAGAGACATGTGAGCACTCAGAGACGTCCGGCGCGCGAGGCGCCGGCCGGCGTCTCTGAGAGCTCCCAGCCCTCTGAGCTCTCTGAGTTTCAGATGGGGCGGACGCCTCGATGAAGCGTCCGCACGAAGCTCGACGTCAGATGTCGCTCCATCGCTCGGGGTCGATGCCGCATTGCCGCAGGATCGCCGCGACCGTGCCGGTATCGAGCCGTGAATGGCGCGGAACGGCGACGTGCCGACCGGGACGTCCGACGACCGTGTGGCGAGCGCCTTCCCGCACGACCGGCCATCCCTCGCGACGGAGGAAGCGGATCAACCGATCGTGCGACAGGTCCCGCGGAACCTTAGGCATCGACGTCGACCGACTCCAATCTCGCATGGAGCCGGGTCGCCTCTTCGCGCCGTGCAGCGAGCACCTCGGCGATCGCGTCCTCGATGTTCTCGAGGGCCTCCTCGATGGTCTCCCCTTCGGAGATCGCCCCGGGGACCTCGATGCACTGGACGGTGAATCCGCCTTCCTCACCGGGGACGACGGACACGGTGAACCGCATCATCGGGCGTGAGTGCGTGCGAGCGGATATAACGGATGTCCCGAGATCGACCGCACGCCGTCATCGTCGTCGACGCCTGCGTCGACCCGTTACCCGCGGTCCGACGTGCTGCCCCGTCCCGAGGATGGAGTGACCTCCGGACGAACGCTTTATGGAAGGCCGCGCACCATCGGTCCATGACGATGCGGTGGCCCGTGTATCTCGAGCCGCAGCCGGAAGGTGGGTTCACGGTCACGTGTCCCGCGCTGCCCGGCTGCATCTCCGAAGGCGACACCAAGGAGGAGGCGCTCGCCAACATCCGCGAGGCCATCGGACTCGTCCTTGAGGTCATGGTGGACCGCGCACCCGTCCCGCCAGTCCCCGCGCTCCCTGACGAGGTCGAGGTCTGAGGCCCGGTCGCCATGTCGCGGCTACCTATGCTCTCAGGGCGAGAGCTAGTCAAGATCCTTCAGCGAGCCGGGTGGACCGTAGTCCGCATCCGCGGGAGCCATGCGGCCCTGACGAAGCCCGGTGAGGAGCACACGATCGCAGTCCCGCTGCGAGCCGAACTCAAGACCGGCACGCTCCTCGGGATCCTCCGTCAGGCGGGTCTCGACCGGGACGACCTCGAACGCTTGCATTGACGGCCCCGCTTCGCCGCAACCCTCAAACCCCTCCCGCGCATCGCCGACGCGATCCCCATGAAGCGCAACGCGACCGCCGTCTGGCACGGCGACCTCAAGACCGGCAAGGGCGAGCTCACGACCGAATCCGGCGCCGTCTCCCACGTCCCCTACTCGTTCGCGAAACGCTTCGAGACCGAGCCCGGCACGAACCCGGAAGAGCTCATCGCCGCCGCGCACGCCGGATGCTTCACGATGGCCCTCTCCGGCAAGCTCGCCGCCGCAGGCATCGTCCCCGAACGCCTCGAGACCCGTGGCACCGTCTCGCTCGACAAGCTCGAAGCCGGCTGGACCGTCACCGGAAGCCACCTCGACCTCGTCGCGAGGCTCCCCGCAGGCGCCGACAGGGCCGCCTTCGACCGCGCCGCCGAAGACGCGAAAGCGACCTGCCCGATCTCGCGGCTCCTCACGAAGCCCGGGTTCGCGATCTCGATGACCGCGCGCGTGCAGTGAGCACGCGGACCGGGCCGCCGCGCCGGCGGACGCGCCGCGCGTGAGGGGTGCACGTGTACGTACAGGTGTACCGACGCGCGGAGTGCAGGTGCACGTACAGGTGTACCTGACCGACGCCGTCCCCGACACCCGCCCGCGCTTTTCGCGCGCGTCGGCAGCCGCGCGCGCGATACGCTCTCGTCACGCGGCCGGGTTACACCTCTTCCGGGTGCGTCTCAACGCTTAATACGCTTGAGAGGGTCGTCCGCCCACTCGGCGAGGTCGCCGGGGAGCTGGAGAGCATGAAGTTCCGTACGATCGTCAGCATCCTTGTCGTCGCGCTCGTTGCCACGGCCGCGACGGGGGTCGGGAAGGCCGAGAACGGGAAAGGGAAGTCCGCGGCCCCGTCCGGGGCGGGCGGGAACGGGAAGGGCGCGCCGCACGGGGACGGGGCGACGCCGGGGAAGCCCTCGTGCAACCCGAGCCAGGTGTTCGAGAACGACGAGGTCGCTCTCTGGTTCCAAGGGCACAAGGAGCACGTCCAGGTCACGAACAAGAACTCGACGACGGGCGAAGGGACGTATTCTTACAAGTCGCGCGAGATCCGCGAGGTCGACGCCGCGAACGCGACGGTCCGGTACATGAACGTCGGGCGCGCGTTCCCGCAGTCGTCGACGTGCGAGATCCACGACAGCGCCGAGTCCGCGCACATGTGGCTGAACGTCACGGACGCGGTCCGCAACAAGCACGGTGGCGAGGCGGGGTCGGCGACGGTCTCGTTCGCGTGGCACTTCAACAAGTCCGACAACGGCGCGAAGTTCGACCTCCTCGTCTTCGACTGGCCGTGGGCCGACGCGACGGAGGGCTCGGGGCACCGTCTCGCGTACGAGTTCACGATGACGGCGGGCGGGGCGCTCGTGCTCGAGCCCGCGTCGAACGGCGTCGGGGTCCGGAACACGACGGGGACTCCGGTCGGGTTCGTCATGTGGGCTCCGAACGCGACGGTCACGTACGCGGACTTCACGGAGAAGACGGCGAACGTCACGTCGAACACGACCGGCGGCCCGAACGAGGTCCGCGTCGTTCTCACGTTCGTGGACGTCGAGCCGGGGTACGTGAAGCTCGACTACGACCCGTGGGTCGGCGTCGGGAAGTACGTCATCGTGCTCGATCGCCTCATCGCGCTCGAGCCGCTGCTGCCTTCCGAGGCGCGCGGTCTCGCCCACCGCCTTTGAGGCCAATGTCGGCGCGGGGGCGGTCCGCCCGTTCCCGTGCCGGCTCGACCGTGCGTCTCGTCGTGCGACCCAGAGGTCTCCTCCATCGATCGGCCGCTGGGAGCTTGCCAGGTCCACGGGACGGCCGGACGTCCACGACGACCAGGGAGAAACCTCCAAATCGGGCGCGCGCCCTTCCCGGGTCGGGGAACCAGGGCATGCAGATGCAGGTAGGACTCGGCGCCATGATCGTGCACTCGGACCGTCCCGGAGGCCCGCGGGGCGCGTGGCGCGCCGGCGAGCAGCTCGAGGCGTTGCGCTTCCATCTCGCGCCCGAGGTGGAGCTCCTCGCGTCGCACCGCGACCGCACGCCTCGCGGCCATGCGCTCGCTCTGCTCAAGCACGAGGGCCGGTTCTGGCTCTGGCACGACACGTACGACGAGGGGTCGCGCGACCGCCTGGGCGGCCCGTGCCGGCGCGAGGGACCCGCCTACGTCCGCGCGTCCTTCGGCGCGGAGAGCCTCCGCGGGTTCGCGACGCTCGGCGAGGCCGCGCGCTTCTGCGTGGCGCCGGACACGCGCGCGCGCGACTGGGACCGCGAAGCGCTGCTGGTGATGCTCGACAAGATCATCGACGCGACGCCCGTGCGCGAGATGCCGGTCGACGCGTAGGCCGACGGCCGCGTTCGGCGCGCTCCCACGCATCGGGCGGCTTCTGTGCCCTCGGTTCACGCGCTCCGTGCGCGCGCCCGCTCGCGCGCGGACCGCGCCTTCACGTGACCTTGCGGTCCACGCGGGATGGGCCGGAACTCCCAGCCGGCCGCGAGGCGCAGGCGCATCGGGCGCCGGCGGATCGTCGCTTCCGCGAGCCGCGCCTGCAGCTCGTCGACGCGGTCCGCGGGGACCTCCGCGACGCTCATGCGCGGCAGGATGTCGATGCGGCCGATGTCGGGTCCGGTCAGGCCGCCCTCGTGCGTGAACGCGCCGACGATGTCGGCGGGGCGGACGCCGTCCTCGCGGCCGACGTCGATCGCGACGGCGACGCGCGGCGCTGTCGAGCGCGACGGCTCGCGGGCCGCGTCGCGGGGCGCGGCCGGGCGTTCCCGGCGTTCCGCAAGCTGCGGCACGGAGAGCCCTTCGGCGCGCGCGGCCGAGCGCAGCGCCGCGGCCGCGACCTCGCGGAGCGGCACGCCGCGCGCGACGGCCGCGTCGACCGCCGCCGTGTACGGCGCGAGCCCTGCGGCGTCCTGCGCGGCCTTCTCGGCCCACAGGGCGAGGCCTTCGCCGACGGCGGCGTGGACGGATGCGTCCGCAGGGACCTCGTACCAGGAGAGGCGCGCCTTGATGGCGCGCTCGATGCCGCGCAGGCGCCCGCGGTCCGCTGGCGTCACGAACAGGAACGTGCGGCCCGAGCGGCCCGCGCGCCCCGTGCGGCCGATGCGGTGCACGTACGCGTCGGTCTCGCGCGGCGCGTCGTAGTTCACGACGTGCGACACCGAGTCGACGTCGAGGCCGCGGGCGGCGACGTTCGTCGCGACGAGGACGCGGATGCTGCCGTCGCGGAAGCGTCCGAGCACGGCGTCGCGCGCCTGCTGCGCGTGGCCGCCGTGGAGGGACTCGGCCGCGAGGCCTAGTCGTCGCAGCTCGCCGACGAGCTCGTCGACGGTCTCGCGCGTGTGGCGGAAGACGATGGTGCCCGTCGGTCGCTCGACCGCGAGGATGCGGACGAGCGCGTCGACCTTCTCACTGTGGCGGACGTCGACGGCGAACTGCTCGGTCGTCGCGACCGTCGCGGCGCGGCCGTCGCGGTGCCCGAGCGCGACCGTCTCGGGGTCGCGCAGGAACCGCTCGGCGAGGCGCTGGATGGGCGGCGGCATCGTGGCGCTGAAGAGCATCGTCTGCTTCTCCTTCGGCATCGCGGCGAGGATCTCCTCGACCTCTTCGAGGAAGCCCATGTCGAGCATCTCGTCGGCCTCGTCGAGCACGAGGATCGCGGCGGGCGCGAGGTCCACGGTGCCGCGCGCGAGGTGGTCGCGCAGGCGCCCTGGCGTCGCGACGAGCACGGCTGCGTCGCCGCGCGCGAGCGCGCGGAGCTGGAGGTTGAACGGCGCGCCGCCGTAGAGCGCGAGCGATCGAACGCCCGCGTGCTGGCCGATGCGGTCGATCTCGCCCGCGACCTGCTGCGCGAGCTCGCGCGTCGGCACGAGGACGAGCGACGGCCTGCCCTTCAGGGCGGCCTCAACGATCGGGATCCCGAAGGCCGCCGTCTTCCCGGTGCCGGTCTGCGCCTGCGCGACGACGTCGCGCCCGGCGAGGGCGAGCGGGAGGGCCGCTTCCTGGATGGGGGTCGCCGACTCGAAGCCCATGTCCGCAAGAGCGCGGAGGACGGGCTCGCTCAGATGGAACGATTCGAACTTGACCACGGTGGTTTGCACTGTCCGCACCGGCGTCCGAAGGGCCCAAGACACACACGGAAACGCGAACGAGACCACGCAGGGGGGCGCCGGAGGGACGGGGTACGGCGCCGGGAAGACGGGGCTCGTATAACTAGTCGACGCTGTCACCGCGCGGCCGGGCGCGGGCCGGACCCGTGTCGCGCGGCCCAGGGAGCTCGGGCGGCCTCGACACGGGAGGGCTCCGCACGAACGAGAGCCTGCGCCTCACGCAGGGATCGACCACGACCGGGTTCGCGGGCGTCGTCGACGCCGACGTGTACCTGGACACGCACGAATACCCCCGCGTGGCGCCGATCGCGGGGACCGTCTGGTGCGCCTGACCCGCGCGATCGACGCGAGCGCGACGGCCCACCGCACCCCCACCGGCGAGACGCACAGGACCACCCGGAACTCGCGCGCCGAGCGACCGCGGCCTGCCGCCGGGGGCGATCGATGGCACCGCGGGGAGGTCGTGGATGCGGCGCCCTCGGCAGCCGCATCCGTCACGGCGGCCCTGGAAGCCGCATACAACGTAGCCGTCATGGAAGCCATATGCAACATCGCCGGCATGGAAGCCGTATGCATCGTGGCGGCCATGGAATCCGTGCGCAACCTAGCCCCCGCGCGCGCCGCATGCGTTCGCCGGGGCCCCGCCAGGGGGGCGTTCTCCGGGACCGAAGCGGACGATTGCCGGTGACGAAGCACACGCGTCCAGCCAAGCAGGTGAGGAGTGGACGCGGCGAGATGCGCCGCTGCCCTTCGGCGGGCCGAAGGC
>DATDQL010000071.1:0-6353 GCA_035292305.1 Thermoplasmatota archaeon | reverse complement strand
CCGCAACGTCCCGCGTCCCATTCACGGCCCGCATCCGGCTCGCAGAGCATTCCAGGACGCCCCCGCGTACCGTCGAGTCGCCCCGACCGGCACCGTCATGAACCTCGCCCCGCATGCGGCCCGCCGTGCACGAATCCTGGGAGGAACCCCGCCCGCGGGTCACCTTCTCCCTGACCGAGACGCTTCATCTCACGCTCTCGGTCGTCGTCCTCTCCATCGCGTTCACGTTCGCCCTCGGCGCCATGAACCTCATCCAAGGGGTCGAGTGGCCGAAGCTCGCGGAGATCTTCCCCTTCGCGGCGGCGATCGTCATCACGAGCTTCGTGCTGCACGAACTCGCGCACAAGATCGTCGCCCAGCGGCGCATGATGTGGGCCGAGTACCGCTCGAGCTACGTCGGCCTCCTCATCGGCCTCGTGCTCTCGGCGCTCACGGGCTTCGTCCTCGCCGCGCCCGGCGCCGTGCAGATCTACGGTCGCGCGGACGACCGCGACGCCGGCGTCATCAGCCTCGTCGGGCCGCTCGTGAACCTCGGCCTCGGGTTCCTCGCGTACCCGCTCGCGGTCTCCTCGACGGCGGAGCCGCTGAAGGTCGGGTCCGTCGGGAACCTGTTCGAGCTCGTCGTGTTCATCAACGGATTCCTCGCCGTGTTCAACATGATCCCCGTGCCGCCGCTCGACGGCAGCAAGGTGTGGCGGTGGAGCAAGACCGCGTACTTCGCCGTCATCGCGCTTGCGGGGCTGCTCCTTTGGCTCTGGTTCTCGGGCGCGACGAGCCTCGGGTAGGTCGCGGGGACGGACCCGCCTCAGGTCGCTGCGCCTGGGCCCTCCCGTTTCGCCTCCGACCGCGCTTCGATCACGCTCGCCCCGGCCACGCCCGCGAAGAGCAGCGCCGCCCCGGCCGCGGTCGCTGCCGTCACGCGGTCGAGGCCGAGCGCGACGCTCAGGGCCGTCGCGACCGGGACCTCGACGAGGAGGACGACGGCGCTCGCGGTCGGCGAGAGGCCGCGCAGTCCCCACGACCAGAGCACGTAGGCGAGCGTGCTGCAGAGGAGCCCCGTGTAGAGGATCGCCGCCCAGGCCACGGCGCCGGTCGGGATCCCGTCCCCGCCGACCACCGCGATAGGCGCGAGGACGATCGCGGCGCCCGTGAACGTCCACGTCGTGAGCGCGAGGGCGGAGCTCGACCCGACCGCGCGCTTCGCGCCGATCGCGTAGAACGCCCACGCCGCGCCTCCGCCGAAGGCGAGCGCGTCGCCGAGGAGGGAGCCCCCCTCGAGCGTCGCGTCCCTGCTCGACAGCGTAAGGACGGCGACGCCCGCGACGGCGACCGCAGCGAACGCGATCATCCCCGCGGGGGGGCGGGACCGCTGCACGACGAGCTGCAGGAGCGCGACCGTGAAGACGTTCGCGTTCACGAAAAGGGCCGTGCGGGCGGGCGTCGTGATCTCCTGGCCGAGGTATTGAAGGAGGAAGGCCGCCGCCGTGAGGCCGCCGAGGGTCCATGGCAGGTGCGACCGCCAAGGCGCCGCGCGGACCGCGGCAGGCTCCACCACTGCGAGGACGACCCAGCAGCTCGCGGCCGCGACGGCGAACCGGAGGGCCGCGAACGTCGAGGCGTCGGCGCCGAGCAGGCCGTAGTCGTTCGCGATGAAGCTCGTGCCCCACAAGGCCGCTGCCGCGAGCGTGGCGGCCGTCGCGACCGGGACGCGCGGGCCCTTCATGCTCACGTCCGCAGGGTCTCGATCGTGAAGTGAAGGGTCGCGTCGTTCCCTTCTACGGAGCCGGCGCCCGTGACGCGGCGGCCGGAGTGGGTCCACTCCCCCGCGAGCGCCTCGTACACGACCTCGGCCGTCGGCCGCGCGCCGTCGACCGCGACCCCCTCGTCCTCCTGCGGGAACGGTTCGTCGTCGATGACGGTGATGAGGACCGCGACCTCGAGCCGCCCGCCGAGGCCGCTGTCGTCGACGTCCGCCTCGGAGGTGAATCCGAGCGGGACGTCGCCCGCGGCGGAGACGTCCTTGGAGTACTCGTGTCGGACACCGCCTGTGTCGACCGTGAACCGGAGCTGCGAGCCGCCGAGCGGGTCCATGTCGCGCTTGAGGACGATGCGGTCGAGTCGGACGAGGACGACGATGTTGGCAAGGGGATCGGCGTCCAAGGGGTCGCTCGTCCCGTCCTCGTCCGTGTCCTTCTTCCCGGGGTCGGCCCCCCGGGCGCGTTCGAGACCGTCGTTGAGGCCGTCGTTGTCCGAGTCGGGGCTGCACGGGTCGGAGGCGACGGGGTAGGTCGTCCCGCCGACGGTCACGGTCCATCCGCGGATCTCGTCCCCGTCGAGGAGCCCGTCGGGCCACGGCTTGTCCGAGTCGTCCTTCACGGGGTCGAGCTGCGGCGGGCTGCATGCGTCGAATTCGCCGAGGGCAAGCTGCGGGTCCTCGGGCGAGGCGACAAGATCCTTGGCCGCGATGAGGGCGGCATCGAGCCGGATGTTGCGCCCGTCGGTGAGGCCGTCGCCGTCCGTGTCCACGTTCGAGGGGTCGGTCGCCTTCGCCGCCTCCTCGAAGTCGGTGAGGCCGTCGCCGTCCGTGTCGCGCTGCTTCGGGTCGGACGTGACGGCGAGGATGGTGGCGTTCCCTCCGCGGAACACGCTGATCTGCCGCGGGCCGGTCTCGAACGCGTCGGGAAGGCCGTCGTTGTCGCTGTCGTCAGGGCCCGCCGGGCCCGCGCAGCCCGCGAGGACGGCCGGCGCCACCACGAGCGCGAGGAGGAACGCGGTGCGCATCGCGCCGCGGACCCGGTTGCGGGCGTATCAAGTCTACGGTCCGCGGGTTTGAGCCCCGGCTACGGGCCGTCCACCTTGATCCAGTTCCACGGCGGGCTCCGCGCGGCCATCGACGGGTCGTTGTGCACGCCCGTGTTGCCCTTCGCCTGGCCGTTGTGGAACGTGGACTCGAACGAGTAGTACCCGGGCCCCTTGCTGAACGTGGAGCGAGGCACGTCGATGCGCGTGAACGTCGCGTCGTCCGGCGTCTCCGCGCGCAGGACCCCGGAGTAGGTGTTGAGGGAGCCTTCGAGTCCGCGGTAGCGGACCTCGAGCACGAGGTCGCCGCGCGCGATCACGCGGTCCTCCGGCGAACCGCCGGAGGCCTTCGAGAGCTGCACGTCGACGATCGCCTTCCCGTTCTTCCAGTACGGGTGGAGGTAGACGTACTCGACCCACTTCTCGACGCGAGCGCTCGCCTGCGCGGTCTCGTCGTCGAGCTCAACGACGACGTCGTAACGTCCGTTGCCTTCCACGAAGAAGTTGTACGGGAGGAACTGCGAGCCGGAGCCGCCGGAGACGATGAAGATGCCCCCGACGCCGCCTGGCGGGTACACCGTCCGACCGTCGTACTCGACGCGGTATCGCGCCTGGCGGCTCGGCGTGTCGCCGAGGCCGTCCTCCCGGGCGGCGAAGATCGTCATGCCGTCGGCAGCATCGGGCGCGGAGAGCGCGAGGATGAGGTCCCCTTCGCCGAGACAGCCCGCGAGGGGCAGGACGAGGAGCGCGACGACCCACGGCCGCACGCGGCCCAGCTTCGCTCCCGACGCCATCAATCTTCCCTCGCCCTCGCTACCGGTCACTTGCCCTTCGAGGCCTTCTCGGCGGCCTTGCGAGCCTTCTCGAGCTCCTTGGCCGTCTTGCGGGCTGCGGCCTCGAGCTTGCGGCGCTTCTTGGCGAGCTCCTTCTCGAGCTTCGCCCGCAACTTCGCCTCCTTCTTCTCGCGCTTCCGATCCAACCTGTCCTGGATCTTGCGCCGCTTGCGCTCGACCTTGACCTCGCGCATCCTGGTCTTCGCATCCTGTTTCGCGGCGTGGGCGGCGAGGCCGCGGACGCGCGCCTCCTCCTTCGCCTTCGCGCGATCGAGCGTGCGCCGTGCCTTGCGGAGCTGATCCTCCTTCAGCACGCGCTGCTTCTCCTCGCGGTGCGACTCGAGCCTTTCCCGGCGCTCGCGCGCGAGCTCCGATTTACGGTGCGCCTTCCACTCGCGCCGCCGCTCGACGTGGAGCGCGGCGAACTGCGCCATGCGGGCCTTCCACGCCACGCGGTCGCGGCGTTTCAGCTCTGCGAGGAGCGCGGCCTCGCGCGGGTTCGGTCTCGGGTGGCGCGGGTACCCGCGCTCGCCGCGACGGAGCGTCAGGCGTTCGCGCGAGCGCGTCGTCAGGACCTGCCCCGCGACGAGGCCGAGGACGAGGATGGGGATCCAGTACGGTGCGACGTACATGCCCTCGACCGTGACCGTGGTCGCTGCCGTGTAGACGACCTTCGGCTCGTTCTCGCTTCGGGCCGTGACGACGATGGTGCCGGCGGTGCCGAAGTCGTAGAGCTTCCAATGCGGGGTGACGATGGTGACGTTCACGACGCGCGTCTCGTACGGCTGCATGACGATGCGACCGGGTACGGAGGCGAAGAAGCCCGGAGGCGCCGTGACGTTCAGCAGGTACGCGTCGGGGTACGAGTTGAAGCTCGTGACCTCGACGGGGTATGTGACCGTCGCGTCCTGGTCCGCGTGAGGCGGCGCCTCCTTCATGAGGATCCGACCCGCGTAGTAGGGGGCAAGCTTCACGAGGACGATCTCTTCATCGTAGTCCTCGGCGCCCCAGGCCGTGCCACGTGCCGTGATCTTCACCTGGACGTAGTTCGTGGCGACGGCGCCGCCCGTCTTCACCTGGATGGTGAACGGTGCGACCTGGCCGCCGGTCGTGCTGACGCTCGTGCCGCCGGAGGCCGCCCACCCGATGGGCGCCGTGAGGTTCGTCGCGTTCCCCGCGGCCGCCTCGCCCCCTGGCACGTAGGGGAAGATCTCGGTCTCGATGATGACCTGGTGCGAGATGCCGCGCCCGCTTCCCGTGGGCGCCTCGAGGGCAGAGTCGCGGGAGAGGTCCTCGATCGAGCATTGGAACGTGACCGTGCCGAGGTACTGGACCTCCTTGAACGAGGCGTCGTCCACGTTCACGGCGATGTGGAGGATGTCGTCCTCGAAAACGGTCGGCCTTCCCGGAGTCTGCGCGGTCGCGACCGGTGCCGCGAGCACGAAGAGCATGAAGAGGACGAGGTAGGGAGAGCCTCTCAGGCCCATCCCTACCTATCGGCGTCGGACGCGGCCGAGGACGAGCGCAGCGCCGGCGATCGCGAGGACGACGAAGAGCCCGCTGGGGCCGGGCACGTAGAAGCCCTTCACCGTCGTGAGCACGGACACCTGGGTCGTGTCGCCCTTCTGCTTCGTGTCGAGGGCGTAGTTCGATGTGATCTTCATCGTGATCGCGCCGACCTCGTTCAGGTACCCGTTGTGGTACGGGGTCAGGATGTTCAGGTTGACCGTCGCGGTCGTCTGCTTCCCGCCTTGCTGCTTGGCTTCGAGGGTGAGCGGGATCGGCTCCTGGACCTGCCAGCCGTCGGGCTTCGACGTGATCTCGTAGAACGTCTTCGTGTTCGCGTTCCCGAAGTTCTGGACCGTGATCGGGTAGACGACCTGCTTCTGCGGGCGCGCGAGTTGGATCGTCTGTGCGGCGCTCGCGTCGAGGATGCTGAAGAAGTCCGCCGTGATGAGCGTCGAGTCGGCGCCGGAGGATTCCTTGAGGTCGCCGTTCGCCTTCGCCGTTGCCGTGATCTTCACGTTCGCCGGCGAGAACGCGGGCGCGTCGGCCGTGGTCGAGACAAGCATCTTCGGGGGCGTCGCGGGCCGGGCCTGCTTGCCAACGCCGGTCGAGTCCTGCGCCGCGCCGGTGTTCAGCGGGTTCACGTACACCGTCGAGGGCGAGATCGAGATGACCGCCCACGGGGGCGCCTCGCTCACAGTGAGCGAGATCGCGGTCGGGACGATCGCGACGCCAGCCGTGTACGTGTACACGATGCTGATCGGGATGCTGATGATCCCGGAGAGGGGCTTGATCGGCGTGTCGTACGGCGTGATGCTGATCTCGGTCGTCGTGTCGGCCTGGCCGGTCTGGGCGGACGCGGCCGGCGCGAGCGCGGCGACGGCCGAGAGGGTGAGCATCGCGACGAGTGTCAGCGGGACGAGCCGCTTGCGGTTGGACATATATGGACCTCTCCGGTGCACGCCGCTCGAACGCGGCGTGCCTATTTGATGTTTCTATTCCGACGCACACCCGGTCGGACAGCCTGTGCGCCGTACGCGCGAGGCCGCCTCCCAAGAGGGCGACGTCGTGGGACCCGCCTGGTCCCTACTTAAGGGTTCTGGATGTCGCGCTTGAAGGACAGCCCTCGGCCGTCACTTGAACATCCGCGCCCGCGCGCGCGCCGCGTCCGCCTGCGTGCCGTCGCGCGCGTCCGCGACGCGTCCGCACCCGTGC
>DATDQL010000070.1:0-2766 GCA_035292305.1 Thermoplasmatota archaeon | reverse complement strand
AAGCGCGAGGTCGTGGACGCGCACGACGTCGACGCGGTCGACCGCTTCTTCGCCGCGGACTACCGGAACGACGTGCCGGGGCGGGCCCCGGGCCGCGACGGGCTGAAGGAGGCGTTCCGCGGCTTCTTCGTCGCGTTCCCGGACGTCGGCGAGACCGTCGACGTCGTCCTCGCGGAGGGCGACCTCGTCGCGAGCCGGTCCACGATCCGCGGCACGCACGCGGGGGACTTCCTCGGCGTCCCCGCGAGCGGCCGCCGGGTCGCGTTCGCGATCCACGAGATCTCGAGGGTGGCGGACCGCCGCATCGTCGAGTCCTGGGTGACGTTCGACCTTGCCGCGCTGCTCGCAGGCGCGCGGCGGCCGGCCGTCGCGGGCGCCGCTCCGGAATCGTCATAGGGTCCGTCGTCCGTCGGGTCCGCCGTGGCCTCGTCGACGGCGACGCTCCTCCTCGACATCGCCGTGGTCATGGCGGTCGCCGCGGTCACGACCGTCCTCTTCCACCGCCTTCGCCTCCCGACCGTCCTCGGCTACCTCGCGGCCGGCATCATCGTCGGTCCGTACGCGTTCGGCGTGCAGCTCGTGCAGAACACCGAGGCCACGCGCGTCCTCGCCGAGCTCGGCATCGTCTTCCTCATGTTCAGCGTCGGCCTCGAGTTCAACGTCCGGAAGCTTCTGCAGGTCGGCCCGCTCGTCCTCGTCGCCGCCGGTCTCGAGATCCTCCTGATGTTCTACGCCGGCTACACGGTCGGCGGCTGGTTCGGGTGGGCGTTCGTGGACCGCGTGTTCCTCGGCGCGGTCCTGTCGATCAGCTCGACCACGATCTTGACGAAGGTCCTCATCGAGCTGAAGATGCTGAGATCCGAGCACGCGCCGGTCGTCTTCGCCCTGCTCGTAGTCGAGGACGTCGTGGCGGTGCTCATCCTGACGGGCCTCTCCACGCTCGCGCTCACGGGCAGCATCGAGCCGGCCGCGGTCGCGCGCACGCTCGTCTCCGTCGTGTTCTTCCTCGTGGCATCGATCGCGATCGGCGTCGCGGTCGTGCCGCGCGTCATCGACGCCGTCGGGCGGCTCGAGAACGACGAGGTCCTCGTCGTCGCGACGCTCGGGCTCCTCTTCACCGTGAGCCTCGTCGCCCAGCTCCTCGGGTTCTCCGTCGCCCTCGGCGCGTTCCTCGTCGGGGCCGTCGTCGCGGAGGCCCGCGAGGCGCGGAAGCTCGAGCTCCGGATCGTCGGCCTTCGCGACATGTTCACGGCCGTCTTCTTCGTGTCCGTCGGCATGCTCGTGGACCCTGCCGTGCTCGTCGAGCACTGGGGCGCGGTCCTCGTGATCGCGGCGGCCGCGGTCGTCGGCAAGATCCTCACCGTGTCGACAGGCGCGTTCGTCGCGGGCTCGCCGCCGTCGACGGCCTTGCGCGCAGGGATCTCCATGGCGGTCGTCGGTGAGTTCAGTTTCATCATCGCCGACCTCGGCGACCGCCTCGGCGTCACGAGCGACTTCTTCTTCCCGCTCGTCGTCGGCGTCTCGCTCGCGACCGCGCTCGCGTCCCCCATCCTCATGCGCGAGAGCGACGTCCTCGTGCGCGGCCTCGCCCGCGTCGCACCGCCGCCGATCCTCACGTACGTCCACTTCTACCATCGCTGGGCCTCGCGGCTCGGCCACGCGCCGACCTCCGGGCGCATGACCGGGGCGCGCCGCCAGTTCGGGCGCGCGGTGCTCCACCTCGGCGGCATGCTCGGCGTGCTCGCGGCGACGCAATGGGCCGCGCGCTTCCTCATCGCGAACGCGGTCGTGCCGGATGACGGCCTCAAGTTCGCGATCGGAGTGTGGATCTCGGGCGGCCTCCTCGCGCTCCCGTTCGCGGTCGGTTTCGCGCGCCGCGCGAACGCCTTCGTGCGCCACCTCACGGACGTGATCCGCCCGCTCGGCGGCGCCGATGCGCCCGCGACCCGCGTCGTCCGCAACACGGTACGCTTCCTCGCGACGGCGGCGCTCGGCGCGCTCGCGCTCGTCGCGGCCTCGCCGTTCCTGCCGCCGGGGCCGGTGTTCGTTGTCGTGCTCGTCGCGGTCGCGGCGAGCCTGTGGCTCCTCGGCGAATCCGTGCTCGGCCTCAACCGCAAGATCGAGGACGCGATCGAGCGCGCCGTGCACGGGGAGGCGCCCGAGGAACGCGAGACGCTGCGACGTCTCATCGAGACGGACCACCCGTGGGCGGTCGAGAGCGGGCGGGTCACGGTCCCGAGCGGCGGCGTCGCGGAGGGGCGGACGCTCCGCGATCTGCAGATCCGCAACCGTACCGGTGCGACGATCGCGGTCGTGCACCGCGGCGGCGAGGCGGTCCTGAACCCGTTGCCGGACTGGCGCCTCCACCCCGGCGACCGACTCACCGTCATCGGGGAGCCCGCGCAGGTGGACGCCGCCGTCGAGATGTTGCGCGCGCAGCCCTCGGGGACGCACGCCGCCGCAGCCATCTTCCGCGAGGTCGAGTTGCCGGATGGGAGCCACTTCGTCGGGCGCACGCTCGCGGAGACGCGCCTGCGAGAGCTGACGGGCGCGACCGTCGCCGGCATCACGCGCGCGGGGGTGCGCCTCCCGCACCCGCCCCCGGACCAGCGACTCGAAGCGGGCGACGTGCTGCTCGTGCTCGGGTCCGCGGGCCAGGTGGCGTCGGCGGCGGTACACCTGCGGGCCGTGGGCGACGGCGCGTGAGTCTACTCTCGGCAGTTGGCCATCGGCCGAGGGCGAGGGCAAGCGCAAGGCGAGGGCAAG
>DATDQL010000069.1:0-3435 GCA_035292305.1 Thermoplasmatota archaeon | reverse complement strand
CAACGGGAACGTCGTCACGGACGCCTACATCGAGGAGACCACGATCGGCGTCAGTGCCAAGGCTCTGGAAGAATCTGAGGAGATCCGCGAGAAGGGCTGGGCAGGCTGGCTCATCGACGCGCTGCCACTCATCTGAACGCGTCGCGCGGCGCTCTTTGCATGGCGTCGCGCGCGTGCGATCGTACCGCGTCTCAGGGCCCGCCGTCTACGCTGATCCCGTGCGGCGGGCCTTGAGATGCGCGGAAAGCTCGGCGCGCGGGATCGTCTCCTGCGTCCCGCTCGCCATGTCCTTGACCGAAGCGGTCCCGGCCTCGATCTCCTTCGGGCCGAGCACGACGACGGCGCGCGCCTCGACCGCGTTCGCGTAGTCCATGTTCTTCGTCGGGTTGCGGCGCATGAGGTCCGTCGCGACGGCGAGGCCGGCCTCGCGCAGCTCGCGCGCGAGAGCGACCGCCTCGCCCCGCGCCTTCTCGCCGATGGGCACGAGGAACGCGTCGAGGAGGCGCGCCTTCGCCGGCGCCTTGCCCTCGCGCTCGAGCGCGAGAAGGATGCGGTCGAAGCCCATGCCGAAGCCGACGGAGGCGACAGGCTCGCCGCCGAAGAGCTCCGCGAGCGCGTACGCGCCGCCCCCGACGACCTGCTTCTCCGCGCCGAGGCTCGCGGCCTCGATCTCGAACACCATGCCCGTGTAGTAGTCGAGGCCGCGCACGACGCCGAGGTCGAACAGGAAGCGCTCGTGCCCCGCGGCGCGAAGGAACGTCCCGATCTCGGCGAGGTGCTTCAACGCGGGCGCGACGGTCGGCTCGAGCTTCGTCGCGAGCGGGCCGAGACGCGCGAGGCTGCGCTCTACGCCCTCGAGGTCCTCCGGCCGCACGGGCTCCGCGAGGTCGGCGAGGAAGTCGCGGACCGCGTGGACCGAGTCCTCGGGCAGGCAAGTGCCGAGGATGCGCTCGACGTCCGCGGCCTGCTCCACGACCTTGTCCTTGTCCACGATGCGGAAGAGCGCGAGGCGGTCCTCGTCGCCAAGGCCGATCGCGGCGGCGAGGCCCTTGAGCACACCGATGTGCCCCACGCGCAGCTCGATCTCGTCGAGGCCGAGGCGCGCGAGCGTCGTCGCCGCGAGCGCGACGACCTCGGCGTCCGCCTCCGGCGTCGCTGCCCCGATGACCTCGGTGCCGAACTGCCAGAACTCCCGGTAGCGACCGCTCTGCGGCTGCTCGTAGCGGAAGCAGTTGCCGAAATAGTAGAGCTTGAGCGGCTTCGGCTCGCGCGAGAGCTCGTTCACGTAGAACCGCAGGACGGGGGCCGTGAGCTCCGGGCGCAGGGTGATGGCGCGGCCGCCCTTGTCCTCGAACGCGTAGAGTTCCTCGACGACGCCGGGGCCGGACTTGAGCGTGAAGAGCGCGAGGTCCTCGAACGTCGGCGTCGCGACCTCACGGTACCCGAACGACTCGAACGTCGCGCGGAACACGGCCTCGGCAGCGCGCCGGCGCGCCATCTCGTCCGGGCCGAAGTCGCGCGTACCGATCGGCCGCCGGGGCGACGTCATTCCTCGCCCTTCTTGCGCCCGAAGAGGCCCTTGCGCTTCTTCTCCTTCTCCTTGCGCGCGCCGAGCCGCTCGGCGAGCGTGTGGAGCGGGCGCTCCGGCCCCTCGTCCGGCGCGGCCCCCGCGCCTTCGTCGGGCGCGGGCTCGTCCGGGAAGAGGCGCGACTCGCGCGGCTCGGGCGCCGAGGCGAGGATCTCCCGGCCGGCGGGCTCCTCGGAGACGACGCGGCCTTCGGCGTCGAGGATGCGACGGAGGACCTGCGGTTCGGCGTCGCCGCGCACGATCCACGTCTTCCCTTCCTGGCGCCAGCGGCCGGTCGGGGCGAGGAAGCGCGGCTGCTCGACCGCGGACATCGTCTCGGCGAGCGGCGCGGCCATCGGCGCCGGCGTCATGCCGTGCGCGAGGATGCGTTCCTCCGGCGGCGCGGGGACGGGGACGATGCCGCGGCCGGGTACGTCCTCCGTCGGCTTGCGGCTGAAGAGCCCGGCGAGCCTGCGCTTCGCGGACGCGGGCTCGGGGGCCGCGACGGAGGGCTCGGACGAACGCGCGGGCTCGGACCCACGCGCAGCCTCCTTCGCGCGCTTCTTCTTCGCGCCCTTGCCCTGGAGCGCTGCGAGCTCCTCTTCCATCCGGCGAAGCTCGGACTCGAGGTCGTCCAGGCTGGACGGGTCCGCCACGCGGGACGAGCGACGCGGGCGGATATAAGGCTGCGCGGGCCGCGGCGCGGCCCGCGCTAGGACTCGAGCTAGTACTCGAGGACGAGGTCGAGGGTGTACGCGGTGCGCACGCCGCTGACGCGCTCGACGAGCGCGCGCCAGGCCCCCGGCTCGCCCGCCGCGAGGCCTGCCGCGTCGAGGACGACGATCTCCGTGACCGGTCCCGTCGCGGTCGCGGCGGGAGCGAGGTCCGATTCCGCGAGCGTCGTGCCGGCCGCGTCCACGATGCGGAGGCGGAGGTCCGCGCCGAGCGAAGCATCGTACGTGACGCTCGCCGTGAGGTACTGCGCGGGGCCTACCGGAAACGCGATCGTGGCCGGGACGTCGCCCGCGGTCAGCACGCCGCTCGTGGACGACCGGAGGTCGACGGGGACGGAAAGCGTGGTACGATTCGCAAGCCCCGCGGCGTCCGTGACCGTGAGAGCGACCGTGTAGCGTCCGGGCGTGTCCCACGCGTGGCGCGCGACCGCCTCGGTCGACGAGCCGCCGTCGCCGAGGTCCCACGAGAACGAGACCGGGCCCGCCTCGGGGTCGAGCGCGGTCGCCTCGAGCGTGAGCGGCGCGCCGACCGTCGTGCGCGTCGCGTCCGCGCCCCGCGCGTCGAGCACGCGCACGCCGACGACCGGCGGGAGGTTCGCCGGGAGCACGCGGAGTTCGATGCCCACGACGTCCCACAGGCCGTCATCGTCCGTCGTCATGAGCTCGACGCGGTAGCTGCCAGCGTCCCGGTACGCGTGCCGCGCTTCCGCGCCGACGGCGCGCGCCCCGTCGTCGAAGGTCCAGAGGAACGCAAGATCCTCGCCTTCGGGGTCGGCCGATCCGGCGGCCGTGAAGTACACGGCCTCGCCGACCTTCGCGACCGTCGGGAACGCCATGGCGCGGGCGATCGGGGGAAGGGCTGGGAGAGATTCCTCCGGCTCGGCGGCGCCGAGCGCGACCTTGAGGTCCTCCATGTTCTGGACGTCGACGCAGCCCGCGAGCGCCGCGGCTACGCAAAGAACGAGGGCCGAAGTGACCCGCATGTGCATCCCGGCCGGGAAGCGGTGCGTGGCGGATATGGGGCTTCCGGTTTCGAGCGGAGCGCTAGCGCTGGCGCGAGCGCTGACGCAAGCGAGGGCAAGGGCAAGCGCAAGCGCAAGGCGAGGGCAAGCGCAAGCGCAAGGCGAGGGCAAG
>DATDQL010000068.1:0-2563 GCA_035292305.1 Thermoplasmatota archaeon | reverse complement strand
CGGCCGCGGTCCTCGCCGCCCTCGTCCTCGCCACCGTGCTCCTCGTCACGCGCTCGCCCATCCCGAACGGCCGGATCCTGCACGTCGCCGTCTCCGTCCACGGCGCGACCGCGGTCGCGCTCGCCGCGACGATGGGCGCCTCCGGGCGCGCGCGCGGGATGCCGACGGCCGTGTGGGTCGCGCCCTTCCTCGCGGCGCAGGTCCACGTCGTCGCCGTGGGCTACCGCGCCCTCGCGAACGTGTCCTCGGCCACGCTTTCCGCGTTCCCTAACACGAGGCTCGGGATCGCGCTCGGGATCCTCGCCGTCTCCCTCGCGGTCGCGCCGGTCGCGCTCGCGCTCGCGCGCACGCCGCTCCCACGCGAGGAGGCGATCCTGCGCACGACACGAAGGTTCCTGCCCGTCGGCGACGTGAAGGCGCTCGGCATCCGGCAGGACGAGACGAAAGAGCGGTGAGGGCGCGGGGCCAGGGGCGACGTTCGGGAAGTGCGGGGCGCAGGATTCGAACCTGCGAACCACTAAGGACCAGACTCTGAATCTGGCGCCGTTGGCCAGGCTTGGCAAGCCCCGCGGCCGTCGCGGGAAGCCGGTTCTCTTTCTTCAAGGTTCCCGTCGCGGGAAAACAGTCGGGCGCCGTTGGGCTCTCGGCTCAGCGCCCTCCAGCCAGTCCCTCACCTGACGAGCCTGAACCCGATGTCCGTCCCCATCTTCTGGCCGAACCCGAGCTCGATGTTGAAGTAGCCGAGCGTCTCCATCCATCGCGCGTTCTTGAGCGGCCCCGCGTCCACCGCGTCGAAGCCGATGTCCCGTGCGAGGTCTCGGACGGTCGCCTTCGCCTCCTCCGAGTCTCCGGCGACGAAGAGCGTGAGCACCTCGCCCTTGACCTTGCCTGTGCGCATGTTCGGCGCGAACACGGTGTTGAACGCCTTCACGACCTTGGCCTGCGGGAGCATGCCCTGGAGCTCCTCGGCGCCGCTCGTGCGGCGCGGGTCGGGCTCGAACGAGTAGTCGGCGTTGAGGGCGTTCGTGACGTCGACGACGGTCTTTCCCGCGACGTCGTCGCGGACCCTCGCGGCGACCTCTTGGCGCGCCGGGAACGGCACCGCGAGGACGACCACATCGCTCCAGGAGCCGACCTCACGGACCGCGGCGGGCTCGTTGCCGCACATGCGGACCTCGTACCCGACGCCCCCGAGGCCCTCGCGGAGCGCGCTCCCGACGTTGCCACGCCCGATGATCCCGATCTTCGGTCGCATGGTGGCCAGGACTGCACGCATCATGCTTCAGAATGTGCGTCGGCGGGCGAGGCCGTCATGGCGACGGGAGGCGTCCCGGCACGGCGAGCACGCTCGTCCGGACGCCGGTCGCGATGCGCGCCGCGACGCTGCCGAGCAGGAGCCTTTCGAGCCCGCGCGGGCGACGCGTCCCCGTCACGACGAGGTCGATCCCGTTCGCGCGCGCGAAGGCGTCGAGCGTCGGCGCGACAGGTCCGTAGAGGACGTGCGGCTCCGCCTTGCCCGCGAGGAGCGTCGCCGCGACGTCCGCGACGCGGCGGCCGGCGTCCTCCCCGGCGAGGGCGTCCTCGTCCATGGAGGTGTCCGCGACCGCGCGGATCTCCTCGACATGGACGACGTGGAGCGTCGCGGCGTTGGTGCGCGCGATGGATTCCGCGACCTGCGCGGCCTCGCGCGTGTGGTCCTCAAGGTCGCTCGCGAGCAGGATCGCACGGATCGTGGGGTCGGGCGCCCGGCCGCGCGCGACCAGCAGGGCCGTGTCCTGGCGCCTAAGCAATTGCCGGGTGACGGAGGGGAGCATCATGCGGTCGAGGATCGAGCGGTGGGTTCCGGCGATCGCGAGGAGGTCCGCGTGCACGTCGGTGCAGAGCCCGAGAAGGACTTCGGCCGCGAGACCTTCGAACGTGTGAGCCCGGATGCGGGCGTCGTCGAGGCCCTCGACGACCTCTTGGAGCGTCCGCGCTGCCTCCTCCTCGAGGCGTGCCATCGCGCCGAGGCTGGGGACGACCATGCCGCCGGCGCCCGTGTAGGCTGGAGGGGGCTCCACCGCGTGGACGGCGTGCACGACGCCGTTGGAGCGCGTCAGGTGCGCGGCCCAACGGATCGCGTCGATGCCCTCGGGGCTGAGATCGGTGCCGACGACGGTGGTCTCGTACATGGAAGGGTCCTGCCGGCGGGGCGAGCCGCCCCGCCGGATGGCACGTTCGTTCTCCGCAGGACTGGTTGTGCCGTCGCCGGCTTAGGTCGTCTCGCCCGGTTCGCCGCCGTGCTTATCAAGCGTGAGATTCAGTGCGCTTCCTTCACGAGCTCGGCCGCGCGGCTCGAGGTGATGCGGCCCTCCTCGATCATGCGCGTCGCCACGCGCTTCGCGGCCTCGCCGGCGGCGCCGGCCTGGAGCGCGAGGTTGACCGCGTGCAAGCGCATGTGGCCCTCCTGGATGCCCTCGTCGACGAGGGCTCGCAGCGCCGCGGCGTTCTGCGCGAGCCCGACGCTCGCGACGATGCACGCGAGCTCGCGCGCTGGAGGGTCGCCGAGCACCTTCAGCGACGC
>DATDQL010000067.1:0-2417 GCA_035292305.1 Thermoplasmatota archaeon | reverse complement strand
GAGGGGTGACCAGGGCGGCGCGCCGGAAGCGCGCGCCGCGCGGAGTTCGGCGATCACTCGCCGTCGTCTTCCTCGTCCTCGTCCGCCTCGACCTCGAGCTCGCGGTCGTAGTGGAGCTCGAAGAGCGTGACCTCGCCCATCGAGGAGAGGGCCTCGACGTCGATGGCCCACGTTCCCGCGACGAGCTCGGGGCCGGCGTACGCCGCGTGCCCCATCCGGAACCAGGGCAGCGCGTTCGTCGCCGGGAGAGACCAGTCGTACGTCTCGATCTCGCCCGCGTCCGTGTGGATCATCGCCCGCAGGTCGAGCGCGTAGGCTGCGTCGCCGGTCATCCCGATGCCGATCGCGAGGGGTGCAGCGGCGATCTCCTGGACGAAGCTCTCCTTGTACGCGAGCGGGCTCGACGCGCTCGCGAGCGTCGTCGGGATCTCGTGCACGCGGAGGTGGCGTTCGTCCTCGAACGCCACGCTTCCCTCGTCGAGCACGGCGAACACGCCGTTCTCGCCGGACGTGTAGACGAACGCGACGTACTCCCCGGAGTACTCGATCGGGAGGCTCGCCATCGCGTTCTCCTCGTCGAGCTCCACGAAGCCGAGGAGCTGGTCGTCGGGCGTGTAGATAGAGACGATCGCGACCTCGTTGTAGTAGCCCTTCGGGCCGTGACCGGCCGCCCGGTCGCCCTCCTCGTCCTCTTCGTCCTCTTCCTCCTCCTCGGCGGAGGGGACGAGCCCGAGGGAGATGACGGAGACGCCGTCGGGAACGAAGAACGCCGTGGCCTCGTGCGACCCGTCAAGGACGAGCGCGTTCACGGGGACCTCGACGGTCGGGTCCACGACGTCGACCGCGCCCTCGCGGACGTAGTGGACGGTCGTGAGGACGAGCGTCCCCTCGAACTCGTCGGCCGCGACCTCGATCGTGTGGAGGCCTGCAGCGAAGTTCTCCGGGAAGCCGGCGCGTTCGCCGATCTGCGCGGTGAACAGGCCGGGTCCGGCCGCGGAGCCGGTCTCGCGGTCGACCTTGAACGTGAGCCCGTCGATGGTGCGGACCGTGCCGGTCAGGTTCACGGCCGAGCCCTGATAGAGCAGCGACTCGAACAGGGGCTCGCGGTCGACCATCACGGTATTGATCGCGCGGAACGCGCCGGAGGCGTCCTGTGTCGCGACCTCGAAGTTCTCGGTCGCGGTCTCGATGGCCACGAGCTCGAGGTCGTCCGCACCGCCCTTCTTCGAGACGGTCAGGACGCCGTTGCTCACCGAGTACACGAACAGGACGAAGTCTCCGTCCTTCGGCTTGGAGATCGTCACGGAGTCGTCCGTGCGCGTGAGCGTGTAGTGGCCGACGCGGACATCGTCGGGGTCGAAGAGCGTGGCCTGCGCCTCGGCGTCGCCGAGGAGGCCAGGGCTCAGCTGGATCTGAAGCGCTTCGGTCTCGTCGTCGACGGACAAGGCGTAGGCCTGCCCGGCGACGACGCGACCGGAATACTCGGTCCAGCCGGAGCCGAAGGCGTTGCCGGCCGCGACGAACCCTAGGAGGGCCGTCGAGACCGTGGCCAATGCGATCATGAACGTGGTCTTCCGGTTCACGGGGTCACCGGGCGCTCGACCGGCCCGAGCGTATTTGAAGAAAGTGTGCCGGTCCTTGAATCGAGGAACCCTCCACGGATCTCACGTCTCGACGTTTGAAGGAGGCGACCACAAAGGTCGATAAGGCCACACCTTGCTCGGGGACGGAAGGGAAGGCCATGTCTCGGGCAGGCTTCGTCGTCGCGTTCCTCGTCGCCTTGACCCCGCTTGCCGTCGCCGAGGGCGACGCGGACGCCGAGGAGGCCGCGGCGGCGGCCCAGGCGGCCCTTGAGGCCGCGATCGCGGAGCTCGAGGCGGAGCTCGCCACGGCCGACGCCGAGGCGACCCTCTGGGGGTCGGTCGAGGCGTACGACGAGGAGACGTCCCAGCCCGACGAGACCGAGCCGACCGCCGACGACGAGGACGAGGCCGCGGAGGCCCCTCCGACGTACCGCGAGGACGCTCTCCTCGCGCCGTGGGTCGACGCTTCCCCGGTCCCGATTCGCCCCGTCGCGAAGGCCATCACCTCGGTCCCGCTCGCCGGGGGCGTCCTCGGCGACGCGTTCCGCACGCTCGGCCTCGGGGACGAGGCCGCGGCCGCGGACTCCGTCGGCGCGGGGCCCGCGTCTCTCGCCCCGGCCGCGGCGGCCCCTCCGGCTCCGCCCGCGCCTTCCCAGGTGGCGGAGGGTGCAGCCGTCGCGCTCGTCGCCGTTGGTGTCGCGGGCGTGGCCGCGGGGGCGACGAGCATTGGCGCCCCGCTCCTCGAGAAGTTCCGCCGTGTCGCGGGCGTCCTCGGCATCACGCTCTACACGCGCCTCGCACGCCAGGATCTGCTCGACCACGACGTGCGGGACC
>DATDQL010000066.1:0-3843 GCA_035292305.1 Thermoplasmatota archaeon | reverse complement strand
CGAACGTGCGTCCTTCGGCATGGACGGCCGTCGCTCCCCACCGGCCGCTGGGAAGGGTCTCGCTCTCGCGGATCAAGGCCAGGCTCTGCGGGTCGAACGAGTAGATCCGCGGGCTCGATTGGCTGTCACCCGTCCACGTGTAACCTCCGAAGATCCGGATCCGCGAGCCGTCCCACGTCGCGGCAGCGTCGTAGAGCCATTGCTCGGGGAACGTCGCGTCCGCACAACACGATCCGAGCCGGAAGATCTTCGCGGGCCGTGCATTTGGCGACGGCTCCGGACCGGCGATCGTGTATATCGCATCGCCCGTGGAGACGAGCGCCGTCTGATCGGTAACCAACGACGGGGCGCAGCAATCCAGCTCTCCCGTGTCTGGCTCGTACGTCCCATATCCGGTCCCCTCGGCCAGGAAGTACGCCTTGCCGTCGTGCGCGGTCGCGGCCGAAACAATCCGAGTCGTCTCGGCCAAGACCGTGTAGGTGTCGCTTAGCGGTCGGTACTCGAGGATTCGCGTGACGTCCGTGTCGCGCGCGAAAACAAGGACCCTGCCGTCGACGACCGCCGCTGGCGTGAGCCCATTGGGGGCCCGGTTCGACGGGAGGTCACGGATGCGGCTGAGTTCCTCGGTGGAGGGGTCGAACTTGTACGCTTCGAGGGAGCGTACGTAGTCGTTCGAGTCTGGGCCCGGACGCCATCCTCCGAACAAGTACACGCTGCCGTCGGCGGTCGCGACGGAGCTCATCTCGGACCACGCCTGTGGCAACTCGGCCGTCGTCGGCGACGCCGTGTGCGCCTCCGCGGCGAGGGGCGCGGTCATGAACACCACGAGGAACGCGACAAAGGCACGCTGCATGACGCGGCCGACCCGCGTCGACGGCCGTATCGTTTGGGGTGAGCGCTTTTTCGCTCCTCAGAACGGCTTCCCCGTGATCCGTTCGTACAACCGCACGTAGATCTCCGTCACTTGCCTCGTGACGTCGGGCGGCAGCGGCGGGATGGGGGGCTCGGGACGGCCCTTCGCGCGCGCCTCGGAAAGCGCCTCGTGGTACCGGGTGGCGCGGTAGTGCTGACGTACGAACTCCTTCGAGAGCTCCTTCGTCTCTCCGTTCGCTTCGTACGCGGCCTTGTCCCACCAACGGTCCTCGTCGGCGGTCCCGAACGTGTCGAGGAGCATGAACTGCCGGTCCGCGTCCATGCCGAACTCCTTCTTGCCGTCGACGTGGACGAGCCCGCGCGGCGCGACCTCGTCCTCGATGAGCGCGTCGATCTCGATGACGAGGTCCTTGAGCTCGGCGAACTCGTCGTCGCTCAGCTTGGAGATGGCCTGCGCCTCGGCCTCGGAGAGCTCGCGGTCCGTCTTCTCGAGCTTCGTCGTGAACTCGAGGAACGGCTCCGGGAGCCGCGTCCCGTACTTGGGCACGTCGTCAGTGCGGAAGCCGAGCTGCCGGGCGCGGATCTTGCCGGACTTCAACCTGTCGTGCAGGGAACCCGCGACGTAGTGCCGGCAGATGACCTCAAGGGGGATCAGGAACGACGTGGAATCCGGCGTGATGTCCGGGACCTGAACGACTTCGACGCGCCGCACGCGCATGCGGTCGGGTCCCTTGAGGCCGAGGAAGTGCGTCGGGATCCCGAGCTCCTTCTCCACGACCTCGAACCAGTGCGCCGATGTCCGGCAGAGCGTCTCGCCCTTCTTCGGGACCTGCGTCGGGATGACCTTGTCGAACACGCTGATGTTGTCGCTGAAGCGGAACTCGAGCTCCTTGTCGGAGACCTCGAAGACCTCCTTCACCTTCCCCGTGCGCAGCAACTGCAACGGCGACCCCGTCGGGCAGCGTCGTCCCCGTCTTAATCGATTCGCCGGGGGCTTCCGGTACAGACCGGGCACCTCCGTTGCCGGTGCGGAGCGGGGGGACGACGCCAGCGGCGCATTGATGCCGCCGTGCCGCGCTCGCGGCGCGTGCCCCGAGCCGCAGTCCGCGCGACCCGACGCCGTGCGAGAGCCACTCGCGGCCTCCTCGTCACGGTCGAAGGGGTCGACGGATCCGGGAAGAGCACGTTCGCGCACGGGCTCGCAGACGCGCTTCGCGGAAGGGGGCTCGACGTCGAGGAGACCTGCGAGCCGACGCGGACGTGGCTCGGCGAGGTCGTCCGCAAGGCGCTCGTGCTCGACGAGCCTCCCATCGTGGACGCGCTCCTCTTCATGGCAGACCATGCGGCGCACGTCCCGCGTGTCCACGCCCTCATCGAGCGCGGCATCGTTGTCGTATCGGATCGTTGGAGCGACAGCACCATCGCGTATCAGGGCGCGGCGCTCGCGCGATCGGTCCCGAGGGCGCGCGCGTGGCTCCGCGCGGCTGAGGCGGCTTTCGACCTCCGACCGGACGTCACCTTCCTCCTCGACATCCCTCCGAAGGAGGCGCTCGCGCGAATCGGCGCGCGAGCGGTCCGGGAGAAGTTCGAGCGGGCGACGTTCCTCGCGACGGTGCGAGCGAACTACCGCGCGCTCGCGCGTGCCGAGCCGCAGAGGTTCACCGTCCTCGACGCGCGGCGGCCGACCGCGGAGCTCGTCGGCGTCGCAACCGCCCGCGTCCTACGCGGGCGCGTCCTGCCCACGAAGGCGCCACGCGAACCTTCTTGACGACCGACGCGCTCCCCGGCCCCGTGACCCATGCGAGGACGACGACTCGCAGCCGCTGGCCGATCGGTCTCGGCGTCGCCGTCGCGGGCCTCGTCGTTGCCCTCTTCGCGTACACCGGCGACCGCACATACTACTTGGCGTGGTTCTACCTCGCGGTCCTCGCGTTCGCGCTCGTGATCGCCGGCATCGGTTACGTCGGGTACGATCGCGCGATCCGGCCGGAGCTCGAGCGGCGCAAGGCGCGGGGCCTTCCCGCGCCGGCGCCGTTCCGCGAGCGCGCCCGGGCGCTCATGGCCGAAGCCCCCAGCCCGCCCACGCGGGATGCCTCCACCGAGACCGCGGGGCGCCACGGCAGGGTCGAGCGCGTACGCATGTCGTGCCCCTCGTGCGCGCACGTCTTCTCCGCCGAAGGCGTGCGGCCGATCCTCGTGAGCTGCCCGCGTTGCGGCCTCGAAGGAGACCTGCCGTGACCGATCGGCAGGCGCCGGCCGTCGCGCGGGTCCGTCGGCTCCCGGCCGGGTCGTTCTTCGTCCCAAGGGCGCTGAAACGGGCAGCCTGGGCACGCCGCGTCTCGCGCGAGGCGCGCGCGGCGCCTGGCGTCCTGCACCTCACGCACGCGGGATGTCTCGACGGCGCCGCGAGCGACCTCGTCCTGCGGGTCGAGGCCGGCGCCGAGCGGGTCGGCACGCTCTTCCTCGAACCGCACGAGAGCGTAGAGGCGCTCGAGGAGGTCGCGGACGTTCCCGGACGCGGCCGCCGGCTCGTCGTGACCGACCTTTCGCTCCAGCGTGGAGAAGGCCACCGCGCCCTCGCGGCCCTCGCGCGGCTCTCCTCAGGGGGATGGAGCGTCGAATGGCGTGACCACCACGCTCGACAGTGGGACGGCGCGCCGCTCCACGGCCTGCGCGACTACGCCCGGCTCGTCGTCGACGCCGAGGGGAAGGAATGCGGCGCGACGCTGCTCGCACGCGACCTCGCCGTCCACGCACCATGGATCGACCGTCTCCTTGCGGCCGTCCGCGACCACGACCTCTGGCTCCAGAAGGATCCCCTCGGGATCGTGCTTCACGATGCCGCGCGGCGCCTCGGCAGCGCCGCGTTCGTGCGGCATCTCCTCGCGACGCAAGACCCGGAGGACCCGAGGCTCCGCGCTGCGGCGGAGGAGGCCGCCGGCGAGCGACGGCGCCGAGCGGACGCGGGAG
>DATDQL010000065.1:0-9178 GCA_035292305.1 Thermoplasmatota archaeon | reverse complement strand
TGCCCGTCCTTGTCGACGGCCGCGAGATGCTCTCTATCCATCCCGTTCCCGACGACGGGCGGCTGCGCGTCGGGCACGACTTCGCGACTCTGACGATGGACGAGGCCGCCGCGGGCGACTTCCTGGGCCTCTTGCGCGCCGCAGCCCTCCCGCGCGCGCCCACACCGTGAAGCGGCCGCGGGTCAGCGCGGCGCGAGCGTCGCGAGGACACGGCGGAGCTCTGCGATGTTGAAGGGCTTCCGGAGCACGTCGAGGACTCCGATGGACGCCATCATCGCATCGAGGGCGGGATCGTCTTGGAAGCCGGTCATCACTGCGGTGCGGGGCTCGTGGCCAGCGGACCGGACGGCGACGAGCAGGTCCAACCCGGATGGACCCGGCATCCGAACGTCGGTGAGGACGGCGTCGGGGGCGCGCTCTGCGACGAGGCGCTCGGCCTCCACCGCGTTTGCGGCCTCGATGACCTCCTTCCACGAGCCCGTCCGACGCGCCACCGTTGTCACGAACTCGCGGATGTCGCCCTCGTCGTCGACCACGAGCAGGGTGCCGCGCGCCGTTTCAGCCAGACGGCTCAACCCCGGTGGAACAGGGATGCGGCGCGGCCACGCTCGTCCCTCGCAACGGAGGCGAAGCGAGAGGGATGCGGACGTGGAAGGCCGCCCCGTCGGGCCGACTCTCGCACGTCAGCGTGCCGCCGTGCTGAGCGACGATGCCGTGAGAGATGAAGAGACCGAGGCCGGTGCCGGCCTTCTGGTGCTCGGCCGCTTGCACCTGGGAGAACGGCTCGAACAGGCGCGCGATCTGCTCCGCCGCAAGACCCGGCCCTTCGTCGATGACGCTTGCCGTCGCGGCGTCCCCTTCGCGGCGAACGGCGATCCGCACCGTGCCGCCGGGTGGCGAATACTTGATCGCGTTGCTCAGGAGGTTCCCGAAGACCTGTGAGACGCGGTCGGCGTCGGCGGCGACCGAGAGGACTTCGTGCGCCTCCAGCACGAGGGTCACGCCCCGCTCCGAGGCGACCGCCCGGTGTTCTTCGACGGCGGCGGTGGCCGCCTTGGCGAGGTCGACGACCCCGCTGCGGATGCGCAGTCCGCGGCCGCTCTGGATGTGCGACACGTCGCGAAGGTCCCGGACCAGCTTCGCGAGGCGCTTGACGTTGCGGTCTATCATGGCGACCGACCTGCGCTGATCGGCGTCGAACCCCGCGCTCGAACGTTGGATCAAGTCGAGTTGGAGCATCATCGGCGTGAGCGGGTTGTTGAGCTCGTGGGCGAACGAGCTCAGGAGCCTGTTGCGCGTGGCGTCGACCGCGGCAAATTCTCGCGCGGCCGCCTCGCGCACGACGCGCTCCTGGTTGACGACGGTCGCGCTCAGGACGAGCCCCGTCGCGCCCACGAACGCGATGAAGACCTCGATCTGCAGGAACATGTCGAGGCCGTTCTCGCCGATGGGGAAGAAGAAGACACGCGCCATGGCGCCGGCCGAGACCACGAGCGTCGTCACCGATCCGGCGGCGGGACCGAACCGGAACGCGGACCACACGACCAACGGGAGCGCGAGCGTCGCCATCCCGATCCCCAGGTGGTGGTCGAGGAACGGCGCCCCGAACACGAAGGCGAGGGCGACCGAGGCGGCGACGAGGCTCGTGAACTCGACGGGACGGCCGCGCACAGCGGCGGCGGCGTCGGCGCGAGACCCCCACAGGAGGATCGTCGGCGTGACGAGCAGGATGGACACGACGTCTCCGATCCACCAGGTGAACCACGCGACAGGATAGCCCTGCGCGGTCGTCCCACCCGACACAAGCATCGTCGTCACGGCGACCGTGGTGCAGACCAGGGTCGACGCGAGGACGGCGCCGAAGAACTTCGCGACCGCCGCAGGCGAGCGGAAAAGCTGCCGCCCGCCAAACCGGCGGGCGGCCACGACCACCGCCAGGACGAGGGTCGCGTTCGCAAGGGCCAAGGCGCCGCCGCCCGCGATCGACCCGAAGGCGACGGACTCGAAAACGAGCTCGCTCGCGAAGACGCCTATCGCCACGTGCGGGCCGGCGATGATGCCGAGCGCCACGGCGATGCCGCTCGACGGCCAGAACAGGGCGATGGACGTCCCCGGCACCGTCGCCCTGAACGCCAATATCGCCGCCGCGAAGTAGAGTACCGCGGTGACGACGTTCCACCCGACCGCCTTCATGACCGCGGCGGCCCGGGGCCGCATGTGCGCCATCGTGAGCATGCCCGCCACGTCGGCGTCCGCGGCGTTAACCATGAGCCCGTCGGGAACGGACGGACGCGACAGACCCGTCGCGCCGTCGCGGCGCGAGTCGCCACGCGCGTGATGTCCGGTCCAGGCAGGCCAACCTCCGCTCATATATCGGACGGACCAAGGGCGACGGGCTGGCCATGTACCCGAAACCCCCCATCGCCACCGCGACGTCGACCCGCGAGGTCCTCGTCGTCGATGACATGCCCGAGATATGCGACTTCCTCGCGGCGCTGCTCGGACGGGCGCGAAGTCTCGACGTGCGGGTCAGGACCGAGATCAACGGCGCGCGAGCGCTCGATCTCGTGCGCACGCGGCCGTTCGACCTGGTCATCAGCGACTTCCGCATGCGGGAGGTGGACGGCATCGAGCTCCTCACCGCGGCACGGCTGACGCACCCCCAGGGACTCCGGGTCCTGATGACGGGCTACAATGAGATCCCGGCGACCAACGACCGCATCCGGCAGGCGAAAGTCGACGCCTATCTCCAGAAACCCCTACGGAGCCAGGACCTGCTCCTACTCGTCCTCGAACTCATGACCGGAAATGTCGACATCCTCGCTTCGTGCCGTTCCCAGGCTCGCGAGATGGAGACGGTCGGGACCCAAGTCGGGCCCGAGGCGGTGCTCTGATGAAGGTCGAGCAATCCACCTGGACGCGCGAGACGGCCCTCGCATGAAAGCCATCCGTGCAGGTGGTCGGGGGACGTCCGCGGCCCGGCGGACGTTTCCCGTCGTCGGCCTCGCCCTCGCGCTCGTCTTCACCGGGCTGCTTCGCTTGTGGCTCGCCTGGAGTGCCTACGACTCCTATCGCGAGCTCGAAGAGTTCTCCCAACTAGAACTCCGAGCCGAGCACCTCAACGGGAAGATCCACCAGTTCGACGAGGTCTTGACGATGTCCGCGCGCATGGCGGCGGCGACCGGCGACAGCGCCTGGGCCGACCGCTACGCTCGGGTCGAACCCCAGCTCGACGCAGCCATCAAGGAGGTCTCAGCCCTCGCACCCGGCGACATGCTCTCCGACGCGGCCAAGGTGACCGACGACGCGAACATCGCACTCGTCGGGATGGAACACGCCGCGCTCGACGCCGTCCGGAAGGGCGACCGGGAGACCGCGACGCAGATCCTCTTCGGAGCCGAATACGAACGCCAGAAGCAGATCCATGCCCAGGGAACGGCCGAAAGCAGAGCTGCGACGGAGGTCGCACTCGACGCCCGCCTCGACGGCGCGAAGCGCGTCGTCGTCACGTCCGCCATCATCGCCGTGGTGATCCTCGCCTCCAGCGTCGCTGCGTGGCGCGTCGCGGTCAAGAACCTTCGCAGGTGGCAGCGCGACCTCGAGGAGGAGAACGAGCATCGCGCTCGTGCGGAAGCCGAACTGCAAGCCGCGCGGGACGGTCTCGAGCGGCGCGTGGTGGAACGGACCGCCGAGCTCGCCGAGGCCAACGAGGCGCTGTCCCGGGAGATGGACGCGGCCGAACGTCAACGGTCGATCATCTCCAGGCAAGAGCGCCTCACGGCCCTCGGGACGCTCGTCGCGGGCGTCGCACACGAAATCAACAATCCGCTCACCTACATGCGCGGTTCCCTCGAGCTCGCGCGCCTCGAACGCGATCAGCCCACGGGCGACTCGAACGGCGAGATCGATCGCAGGATCGTCATCGCCCTTGGCGGCATGGATCGGATCGAGGCCATCGTCAAGGCCCTTCGCGTGGTCGCCCGGACGGACCAGGGCCGCCGCCAACGCGTGGATCTCGTGGACGTCGTGCGTGACGTCATGACGCTCATCGAAGCGGCAGGACCCCCCAGCGTGCATGTCGTGGCCTCCACCGTCGCCACGGAACCGGTCGGCGCGAACGCCACGGAGTTGAACCAGGTCCTCCTCAACCTCGTCCGCAACGCGGTGGACACCGTGGGCGAGACGGGGTGCGTACGCGTCGCCGTCGATCTTGACGACGACACGGTGGTCGTGTCTGTGGAGGACGACGGCAAAGGCCTTCCTGCGCACGTCAAGGCCACGCTCTTCACGCCTTTCCAGACGACGAAACCCAACGGGACCGGCCCTCGGGCTCTCCATCGTCCAGGCGATCGTGAAGGACCACGGCGGTCAGATCGACATCGGCGACCGCCTGGGGGGCGGCACACGGGCAGAGTTCCGTCTACCGCTCCTTGCCCCAGCGCCTGCTTAAGGCGTCGATGACCGCGACGCCCCATCTCCCCAAGGGACCGGCGCCCAAACTACGGACGGTCCTTTCCGTCAAGTCCCACGGGGTTGTCCGTCCGATTTCGGCGACCACTCGGTCAAATACGGGCGCGACCCAGCCGTAACCATCAGGAGTGCGACGACATGCAGATCGAACAGTCGAAATGGACAGGCGAGGCGGGCTGGACGGTGCGCTCAGGACCGGCCGTCGATGCAGACCTCGTCTTCGTCTTCGGCGCGACCGACAAGCTTTCGGACCCGCGCCTGACCGATGGCATCCGCGAGGCCTACCCACGTGCGCACATCGTCGGGTGCTCGACTGCGGGCGAGATCATGGGGAACCACGTCCTCGACGACGCCATCGTCGTCACCGGCATCCGGTTCGATCACACCGCCGTCGCTGTGGCGAGCGTCGAGGTCGCCGCGTACGGATCGAGCGCCGAAATCGGCGCAGCGGCTGCACGGGCGCTCCCGACGAAGGGCTTGTCGCACGTCATCGTCCTGTCCGACGGCAAGCAGGTCAACGGCAGCGAGCTCGTCGCAGGGATGACCTCTGCCCTCCCCGCCGGCATCCCGGTCACCGGAGGACTCGCGGGCGACGGATCGCGATTCGACCGCACCCTCGTGTGGAGCGACACGGGACCGCGGGCAGGCGTCGTCACGGCGGTCGGGTTCTACGGCGACCGCCTCAAGGTGGGCTTCGGCTCCCTCGGCGGATGGGACCCGTTCGGCCCCGAACGTCTCGTCACGGGCTCGAAAGCGAACGTCCTGTCCGAACTCGACGGCAAACCCGCCCTCGCACTCTACAAGGACTACCTCGGCGAGCACGCGGCCGGCCTTCCCGCCACCGGACTCCTGTTCCCGCTCAGCATCCGCACGCGCGACGGGCGGTCGTTCGTCCGTACCATCCTCGCCGTCGACGAGATCGCCCAGAGCCTCACGTTTGCGGGGGACGTCCCCGAGGGCGCCTATGCGCGCCTCATGAAAGCGAACTTCGACCGCCTCGTGGATGGCGCTCAAGGCGCGGCGAAGACCTGTTCCGCCGCGGACGGTGGCGGAGCGCCCGACCTCGCCCTGCTCATCAGCTGCGTGGGGCGCAAACTCGTGCTCGGACAGAGGACCGAGGAGGAGGTCGAGGCGGTCGGCCGCGTGCTCGGCAACACGACTCGCCTGACCGGGTTCTACTCTTACGGCGAGATCTGCCCGGCCGCGCCGAAGGCGAGCTGCGAACTCCACAACCAGACGATGACCATCACGACCCTGACCGAACGGTGACCATGCACAGGCTCCTGGAACGGCAGCTCGCCATCGTCGTCGGGAACCACGGACCCTCGACCGACCCCGCCGTGTGGCGACGTCTCATCGAGAAGGTCTCCGAAGCCTACGAGCAGACGGACGTCGACCGGCGCCTCCTCGAACGCTCGCTCGACCTCGCGTCGCAGGAACTGATCGAGCGGAACCAGGCATTGCGCGACGACATCTCGCTCATGCGCGAGATCGAGGCAGACCTCCTGCGAGAACGCGACCACACGCGGTTGCTCCTGGACAACGCCAACGCCCTCGTCGTGGGGGTGGACCGCGAGCACCGCATCACGCTCTTCAACCGCGCCGCCCACATCATCGCCGGGGTCCCCGCGGACGACGTCGTCCATGAGCGCTGGCTCGACCGTGCCGTCGCCGCACCCGAGCTCCGCGCTTTCCACCTCGCGCTGGAGGACGTGATGGTGCAGGGTTCGACGTCGTCCCTCGATACCTCGGTCATGTCCGCCACGAGCGGCGAACGGAGAATCACCTGGCGAGTGTCGCCCGTGCTGGACGCTGACCGCGTCACCGGTGCTCTCCTGTTCGGCTCCGACGAGACGGATCGGCTCCGCCTCGAGAAGGAGGCGAGGGAGGATCGGGAGCGCATGATCCGTTCCGAACGCCTCAGTTCCCTCGGGACGCTCGTCGCTGGCGTCGCGCACGAGGTGAACAACCCGCTCACATACATCATCGGGAACCTCGAGATGGCGGCGCTCGACCTCGATGAGGCGGCCTCCGCCGTCGATGCGGGCCGACCTGTCGATGCGGGCCGACTCCGTGCCACGCTCCGCGGGGTCGAGAAGGCGATCGAGGGCGCGAACCGCATCGCGCGCATAACGAGGTCGTTGAAAGCTATGAGCCGCGTGCGCGACCGAGCTTACGAGCGCATCGACGTCGTCCGGGTCGTCGCCGACGTCGCGGACCTCGTCCGGCTCACCCTCCCCGCGCGCGTCGACCTCGTCGTCGACGTCTCGGCCACACCCATCGAGGTCTTCGGCGGCCCCGCCGAACTGAACCAGGTGTTCCTCAACCTGACGAAGAACTCCATCGACGCGTTGGGGGAAAACGCCGGCCGCATCCGTCTCGCCACCGTCGCGCAGGACGGCCACGCCGAGATCACGGTCCAAGACGACGGCCCTGGGATCCCCCCCGACGTCCTTCCGCGTCTGTTCGACCCGTTCTTCACGACGAAAGCGAGCGGCACCGGTCTCGGCCTCGCGATCACGCACCGGATCGTGGAGGAGCACAAGGGCGACATCGCGGTCGAATCCGTCGCGGGTGTCGGCACGTCGTTCCGCATCCGGCTGCCCCTTTGCCCCGACGCCTGAATGTTGACCGGCCGAGGAGCGCGCACGGACGGACTCACCTTGCGTCCAGCGTCTTCCACGCGCCGCTTCGCGTCGCGTGGGCGCACCTCGATGCGCTAACGCGCATCGATCTGCTTCCATGCCCGCGCCGGGCTCCCGGCCCACTCTGCGTCGGGCCGGATGAGGCGGTTGTCCGCCTGCTGCTCGAGCACGTGCGCGGTCCACCCGCTCATGCGAGCGACGGCGAAGACGGGCGTGAAGAGCTCCCGAGGGATGCCCATCGCGTTGTAGGCGGAGGCGGAGAAGAAGTCCACGTTCGCGTCGAGGTTCTTCTCCTCCTTCATGACGGATTGGATCTGGAGCTGCATCTCGTACCAGTGGAGGTTCCCGCGGCGCTTGCCGAGGCGCTCCGCGATGTCTTTGAGAACTACCGCGCGCGGGTCCAACGTCCTGTAGATGCGGTGGCCGAAGCCCGGCACCTTCTCCTTGCGGGCGAGCTTGTCCACGACGTAGGCGCGCGGCTCCGCGTGCTTGGCGCGGACGTCCTCGAGCATCTTCATGACGTCCTCGTTCGCGCCGCCGTGGAGCGGGCCCTTGAGGGTGCCGATCGCGCTCGTCACGGCGCTGTGGATGTCGGAGAGCGTGCTCGCCGTCACGCGCGCCGCGAACGTCGAGGCGTTGAAGTGGTGGTCCGCGTGGAGCACGAGCGCGACGTCGAAGTCGCGCGCGATCTCCGAGTCCGGGGCCTTGCCCTGGAGCATGTGGAGGAAGTTCGCGGCGTGACCGAGCTGCGGGTCCGGGGCGACGGGTTCCTGCCCGTTGCGGAGGCGGCCGTACGCGGCCGTCAGGGTCGCGACCTGCGCGGTGAGCCGCACGGCCTTGCGCCGGTTGGCCTCCGGCGAGGCGTCGTCGGCCTCGGGGTCGTAGATGGAGAGCGCGGAGACCGCGGTGCGGAGCGCGTCCATGGGGCCGCTGCGCGCGAGGCGACGCAGCGCACCGAGGAGCTCATCCGGGACCGCTCTCCACATGCGCAGGTCCGCATCGAGGCGCTTCAGCTGCTCGCGGTTCGGGAGCTCGCCGTGCCAGAGGAGATAGCAGGTCTCCTCGAACGTCGCGTGCTTCGCGAGGTCGAAGATGTCGTAGCCGCGGTAGCTGAGCTTCCCGGCGACGCCGTCGATGACGCTGATCGCGGTCTTCCCGACGACGATGCCTTCGAGCCCGCCCTTCCCGTCGGCCACGGTACGCACGGAAGCGAGCGTGCATCATGAAGGTGACGGCGGGGAACTAGGGACGATGGCGGACGGGTGTGGTGCTCGCGAGCCCCGTCCGCGTTCAGCCGTGGAGTGGGACGGCGATCGCGAGGTACCCCGCGAGCGACCACAAGACCACGCTCCCGATCGCGACCGCGCGAACACGCGCCTCGGCCGTCATGCTCCCAGCTTGTCGTCGAAGGGCTTGACCACGTGTCCGTCCGGGCGCGGTCGGTCGGGCGCCGACTCTCCCCGGCGGGTCAAGGCGCCGCGGCCGCGTCGGCGAGCGCGAGCGGGACGCCGCCGTCGAGGAGCAACCGGTAGTCGCTCCCCGTCCGCTCTGCGAGCGGCACGAGGCCGTCGAACACGTCGCCCATCGCCACGCGCCCGGGGTGCGCCGCGGGCTCGTCGAGCACGAGGGTCTCGTCGAAGAACACGCGCAGGCGTCCGGTCGCGGGGTCCGCGTGCGCGAGCACCGCGTGCCAGTCCGCGGTCGGAAGGGGCGCAAGATCCGTCGACGTGCCGTCGGCGCGCACGAACGCGAGGCGCGCGACGCTCCCGACTCCCTGCTCGACCGTCACCGCCCAGAGCGGGGGCGCCGTGCCCACGCCGGCAGGCAGGCCCGCGACCACCGCGGCGCCGTCCGGCACGAACAGGCTGTTCCCGAGCCCGAAGGCCGTCTGGACGACGAAGGCGCCCGGAGGCGCGGGGAGCGAGGCGAACTCCTGCTGCGGGAGGCGCGGCCACTCGTCCGCGACCTCGACGCGACCGCGGTCCGTGAACCCGGAGTCGTCGGCGTGGTCGAACCCACCGTCCTCCGGCCGCGAGTCGACGCGCTCGAAGGCGGCGAACGAC
>DATDQL010000064.1:0-8469 GCA_035292305.1 Thermoplasmatota archaeon | reverse complement strand
CGAGCCCACCGGCGACGAAGCGGTCCTCGACGTCGCGCATGACGACCGCGTAGCCGGCTTGCGCCGCGACCTGCGCGATGCCGTTGCCCATCTGCCCCGCGCCGATCACCGCGACCTTGCCGCCCTGCATGCGGCGCGGATTCGCGGGCGGGGCATGAACGTTGGCCCCGGACAGGGGCGCGGGATAGGGCTCGAACAAGAGCGGACGCCGCCTCGCCGCGAAGGTCGCCGCCCGCCAGCTCAGGACGGAGGAGACGGAGGACCGGAGGGAACGGAGCCTCCGTTCCCCCATTTCCTCCGTATCCTCCGTTCTCTCTGGGCGGGGGGCACGGAACGACGCGCTCGGTTCACCCGAACGTCGTCGTCGACGTCGGGTAGAACCGCACCTGCAGGAGCTTGCTGCCCGCGTTCTCGTAGTCCCACCCGTACACGACGAGGTCGGCGATGTTGAACACCCATTCGTGCTCGAACCACGTGCAGTTCGCCGCCAGGTAGAGCGCGAGGTCCGCTTCGTCGACGTCGCCGTCCCCGTCGAGGTCCGCGGGCACGTCCGCCGGCGTCATCGCGCCGTCGCCGTCCGTGTCCGCCGCCTGCGGGCACGCGTACCCGGACCACTGGAAGAGCGGAGTGACGTCCATGGCCATGCTCTTCCCGGACGTGCGCACGAGCGATTCGCTGTCCTTGTCGAACACGCCGCCGGACGTGACGACACCGGTGCCGAGGAGGAACGACTCCTCGCACGAGGTCGCGTTCGTGAAGTTCTCCGTTCCGGAGTCGTTGCACGTCTCGAGGAGCCGTGGGTAGAACACGACCTCGCGCGCCTCCCCGTCCTTCTGCGGCTTCGCGAGGATACGCGCGTACACCTGGTATTCGCCCGCGGGGAGCTGCACTTGCGCTGCGTCTCCGTCGAACGTGCCGCACGCGTCCCGGACCGTGAGGTTCGTGACGGAGGACTTCTTGTTCTGGAGGTACTGGATCTGCGACGAGCCGTACTCGGGCACGAAGACGGACCCGCCTCCCCCGCTCGGGTCGCACGCGTAGCCAGCGTTCTTGCCGTGGATGTTGAGGTTGAAATGCGGACCGCTCGGGAACCCGTTGCTCCACGCCTGCACCGCGGAAGGCTTCCCGGCGAAGGCCGGGCCTGCCGCAGCGAGCAGGAAGACGCACGTGACCGTCGCGATCGCAAGATGTCCCGGTCGCACCATGGCCCACGCGCTCCGCGAGCGGGGCCTCTTATGCGTTTGGGGAGCGCGGCGCGAACGTTCAAGCACGGAGCGCGAGCGGCGCCGTCTCGTGGGCTCAGCGCGCCGCCTCCGCGAGGAACGCCTTCGTCTTCGCCCACGCGTCCGCTGTCTCCTCCGGCGCCCAGCTCGCGCCGGAGGGGTTCGCGAACGCGTGCCCGACGCCCGGGTACACATGGATCTCGTGGACGACCCCCGCCGCGGTCAGGTTCCGGTCGAACGCCTCGACCTTGTCGAGCGGGATGGAACGGTCCTCCACGCCGAAGATGCCGAGGACCGGCCCGTCGATCTGGGCGAGGCGCGCGGGGTCCGTCACGGGCGCGCCGTAGTACAGGACGGTCGCAAAGAGCGGCTCCCCGGAGAGCGCGAGCTGGAGGGACTGGCCTCCGCCGAAGCACCAGCCGAGCGAAGCGACGGACAGCGCGTGCGCGTCGTCGCGCAGGTACGCGGCCGCGGCGCGCATCGTCTTGACCCCGTCGGTCGCGTTGTACGCTCGCGTGAGCGCCTGCGCCTCCGCGGACGTCGTCGCGACGTCACCTAGCAGGTCGACGGCGACGACCGCGTAGCCCTCCGAGGAGAGGAGGCGCGCCATGTCGCGGATGTGGTCGTTGAGGCCCCACCACTCGTGGATCATCACGACGCCGGGCCACGGACCTGCGCCGACGGGGCGCGCGTAGTACGCGGAGCCGTTCCCGATCGCGACCTCGTCGGACTCGACCTCGTGGGGGCCGGGTGCGAGCGCGTCCTCGTTCGACGGCTCGTCCTCCCCCGCCTGCGGTGGGACGTCGTGGTCCATGCCGTCTGCGGGGTCCTGGGTCCGGTCGGCCGCGGAGCCGCCACCCTCCGCGGGCGGCGCCTGGGTGCGTTCCGTGCAGCCGGCGAGGGCGAGTACGAACGCGACGAGGACGAGGGACGTCCGTGGGATCATGCGACCGACGACCGGCCGCGCGTGCAAGAATCTGTCCCCTCGCTCCAAGGAACCGTTCCCTGTCGTGCGCTGCGCGGGCAAGGAATATACGGGAGGACCCTCGTCAGACGCCCGTGCCCGACGATTACGCCGCGCTCCTCGGCCGCGCGCGCAAGAGCCTCACGAAGCCCGTCTCGAGCGGGGAGCGCTTCCAGATGCCGCCCGCCGAGATCATGGGGGAGGGGAAGACGACCATCGTGAAGAACATGGGCGAGCTCCTCGAGAAGATGAACCGCAAGGCCGACCAGGTCGTGCCGCTGCTCCTTCGCGAGATCGGCTCCGCCGGAAGCTACGACGGTGGCCGGCTCGTGCTGCAGGGCAAGGTCGCCGAGCGCAGCATCACGGAGCGTCTCGCGAAATACGTCGAGACGTACGTCATCTGCGGCGAGTGCGGCCGCCCGGACACGCACCTCGTGAAGGAGGAGCGCACCACGATCGTGAAGTGCGACGCGTGCGGCGGCCACCGCCCCGTCAAGGCCGCGAAGCGCGCCGTCGCGCAGAAGCCCGTCGACGCCGTCGAGGAAGGCAAGCAGTACGAGGTCATGATCGAGGACGTCGGCAAGCGCGGCGACGGCATCGCCCACCGCGAACGCTACGTCATCTACGTCGCGGGCGCGCAAAAGGGGATGGTCGTCAAGGTCAAGATCACGAAGGTCAGCGGAACGCTCGCCTTCGCCGAGATGGTGAAAGAATAGCGCTACCGCGGACCGGGTGGCGCGCGGTCCACCCCGTGTGGCCCGTCGGCGTCGCGCTCCTGGCAGCAGCGTGGGCGAGCGGAGGCGTGATCCTCGGGCTGCCTCTCGGGTACTTCGGCATCGCGGCCCTCGCGTTCCTCGGACTGTCGGAGCTCCGCGCCCGCACGCCACGCGCGTGGGCCACGATAGCGCTCCTCGCTGCCGGCGCTGTCCCGTGGCGCGCGTGCGCGCGCACCTCGTGGATGGACGCGATGGGCGGGGCCCCGACGCCGGCCGCGATGTGGGAGACCGCCCTCACGCTCGCCGCGCACGGTCCCCGGTGGGGCCAAGGCGGCGGCTTCGCGGGGGACGCCCTCGCGTGCTCCGCGCCGAGCTTCGCGGTCGCGACGGCATGGGTCGTGGGGCTCGCCCTCGTCACCTACGGCTCCGGCCGCAGACGAAGCGCCGAGCCGCCGGCAGCTCCGACGGATTGATGCACGCGGCGGACGAGGAGGGCCTCATGCGCAGCATCCGGGCACGCAAGGCGGACAAGGCGCAGGACAAGCCGAGGCGCGGCGGCGGATTGGGCTTCGGGGCGATGCGCGGCGGCGACCAGCGGTCGGAGATCGGTCGCACGCTCGACGACGACCTCATCCCCGGGCGGCAGACGAAGCACGCGGGCGAGCGGAACGCCCCGAGGCGCGACCTGGCCCGCGGCAAGAGATAGCTCGAAAGACCTCGTCGGTTCCGCCTCTTCGCATCTTCGCGCCGGAAAGCCTTAGATACGGCCACGGGTTCCGCGCGACCATGGTCAAGGTCGTCACCCTGGTCAAGCAGACCCCGGACGTCGAGGCGATCCGGATCGACCCCAAGACCGGCGCTCCGGACCTCTCCGGCGTCGGCGTGAAGGTCTCCGACTACGACAAGCACGCCGTCGAGGCCGCCGTCCAGTTGAAGGAGAAGCACGCCGGGTCGCGCGTCGTCGCGGTATCGCTCGGCGGCCCGCGCCTTGAGGAGTCCGTGAAGGAGGTCCTCGCGATGGGGTGCGACGAGGCCGTGCTCCTGCGCGACGCCGCGTTCGCGGACGTCGACACGGCGGGGAAGGCCGAGCTCCTCGCGAAGGCGATCCAGAAGGTCGGCGACGTGGACCTCGTCCTCGCCGCGGAAGAGTCCGCGGACTCGCACACCGCGCAGACCGGCCCGCGCATCGCCGAGCACCTCGGCTGGCCCCTCGTGTCGTACGTCCACGCGTTCAAGATCGAAGGGACGACCGTCAAGGCGGAGCGCGAGACGGACGAGGGCGTCGAGGAGATCGAGTGCCCCCTGCCCGCGGTCCTCACGATCAACGAGAGCGCGAACACGCCGCGCCTCCCCGCCCTCATGCAGATCCTCCAGGCGAAGAACAAGCCGATGAAGGTCTGGAGCGCCTCGGACCTCGGGGCCGCGGCGCAAGCCCCGCTCCTGCGGCGCACGAAGAACGTCGCGCCGAAGATGGAGCGCAAGCAGCAGATGATCACGGGAGACTCGATCGAGGACGCTGCGAGGACGCTCGCGAAGGAGCTCGTGAAGACGGGGGTCGTGAGCTGATGACGACCATCCTCGTTTGGGCCCCCGAGACGAAGCTCGGCCTCGAGCTCGTCACGCGCGGCAAGCCGCTGGGCGACGTCGTCGTCGCCGTCGTCGGCGAGAAGGCCGCCGACGCGGCGTCCTACGCGGATCGCGGCGTCGCGAAGGTCCTCACCGTCGAATCGCCGAACCTCAAGGGCCTGCCCGGGGACGCGGTCACGGACGCGCTCACGGCCTGCTGCCGCGCCGCGGGCGCGGGACTCATCCTGCTTCCGGCCACGCGGAAGGGCAAGGAGATCGCGCCGCGGCTCGCCGTGCGCCTCGGCGCCGCATGCGTCACGAACGCCGCGACCATCCAGAAGGAAGACGCCGGGTTCTCGTTCGAACGCGGGTTCCTCGGCGGCAAGACCATCGCGACCGAGGTGCCAACGACGGAAACCGTCGTCGTCACGATCCCGCCCCATGCGACGGAACCGGCGCCGGGGGGGCAGGGGAAGGCCTCGGTCGAAGCCGTCGCGGCCGAGGTCAAGGCGTCGCCCGTGAAGGTGCTCGCCGCGAAGCCCCGCGCGGCCTCGGGCGTGAACCTCGAGGAGGCCGAGGTCGTCGTTGCCGCCGGTCGCGGCTTCAAGACGAAGGACGACCTCAAGCTCGCGTTCGACCTCGCGGAGGCGCTCCACGGCCAGGTCGGCTGCTCGCGACCCCTCGCGACGGACCTCGGCTGGCTGACCGACGAGTACTGGATCGGCCTTTCCGGCAAGAACGTCCGCCCGAAGCTCTACCTCGGCCTCGGCGTGTCCGGGCAGATCCAGCACGTGACGGGCATCCGCAACAGCGAGGTCATCGTCGCGGTGAACTCGAACAAGGACGCGCCGATCTTCAAGGTCTGCGACTACGGCATCGTCGGGGACCTGTACAAGGTCGCTCCTGCGCTCATCGCGGCGTTCAAGGCCGAGCTCGGGCGATAGCCTCGCCAAGCGCGCCAAGGGAGCCACGCGCGCCAAGCCGGCAAGACGGAACGTCGGCGGGGCATGCCGCGATGACGCGATGACGCGAGACCGAACCACCTGGTGTTCATCGCGTAGTCGCGTCATCGCGGCGTCCCGGCGGCGGGACGGTCCAGAGGCCTTTTCGACGGCCGCGGGATGACGTCTCCGCATGCGCCTGCGCTTCCTCTACGTGGGCTCCTCCGACGTGCCGCGCGACCGCGACCGCTACGTCGCGGCGCTCGGAGCGAGCGTCGTCTGGGACCTCCACGGCTTCGGCGCGAACGTCGCCGCGCTCCGGATGGGCGAGGGGCCACTCGTCCTGCTCGCCTCGCATAGGCCCGCGCCGAGCACGATGCCGGTGTACGAGGTGCCGGACCTCGGCGCCGCGAAGCGCGCCCTCGAGGCCGCCGGATGGGAACCCGACGCGGAGGTCGAGATCCCGAACGGCCCGTGCCTCGTCCTCCACGACGCGTCCGGGAACGCGCTCGCGCTCTTCGAGGACGTCCGGCCGGGCGCGCTCGGAGGCGAGCGGGACGCAGCGTGACGCTCCTCCACGCCTGGTGCGTCACCGTGACCGGTGACAGGCGCGCAAGGCCCGTTCCACGATGACGTCGCGCCGCTGCGCGACGCGTCGTCGCGCGGACGCGTGACGAGTCCGCGTCTGTGCCGTTCATCGGGTGCACAGTAAGGATGAAGACGACCGCCGCTCCCTACGATTCCTGCGGAGGCTGGCTCCAGACCATGCCTCCCCACGTATCGTCAGGAGAGGTCGTCGCCCCATGCCCAACGAACGCCGCTCGTCCGTCGAGATCCTCGCCGAGATCCTCCGCCTCGTCCGCAACGGGGAGAAGAAGACCCGCATCATGTACGGCGCGAACCTCAGCCACGAGGCGCTCAACAAGTACCTCAACTTCCTCCGCGAGGGCGCCTTCATCGTCCACGACGAGAAGGGGGGCCGCTTCCACATCACCCAGCTCGGCATGGAGTTCGCCGCGGACCTCGAGCGCGTGACGCGGCACCTGCGATCGCCGATGCCGCCTTGAGGCTCACCCGCGCTCGCCCCTCCCCCTTCGACCCCTCGAGCCGGTCCTATCTACTCGACCGTCACGCTCTTCGCGAGGTTGCGCGGCTTGTCGATGCTGCAGCCTCGCGCTTTCGCGACCTCGTACGCCATGAGGTAGAGCGCGACCGCGGCGGGGACCGGGTAGAAGAGCGGGTCCGCCTTCGGGATGCGCAGGACCTGGTCCGCGGTCTTCGCGATGCCCGAGTCGCTCTCCGCCGCGATGGCGAGGACCTTCGCGCCGCGCGCCCGGCATTCGCCGATGTTCGAGAGCATGACGGCCCGCGTCGGGTCGTTGTCGGGGACGAGGGCGACGATGGGGATGCCGGGCTCGAGGAGCGCGAGCGGACCGTGCTTGAGCTCGCCGGCGGCGTAGCCTTCGGCGTGGATGTAGCTGATCTCCTTGAGCTTCAGAGCCCCCTCGAGGGCGAGACCGTAACACGCCTGCCGGCCGAGGTAGAACGCGTGCTGGTGCTCGCCGAAGAACTCGCGGCCCACGGCGCGGACCTCGTCCGCCTTCCGCAGGACCTGGTCCGCGAGGCGCGGCAGGCCCCGCAGCTCGGCGACGAGCGACTGCGAGCGTGCGGGCGTGAGGCGACCGCGGACCTCGCCGAGGTGGAGGCCGAGGAGGTAGAAGCCTCCGACCATGTTCACGAACGCCTTCGTCGAAGCGACGCCGATCTCGGGGCCGGCACGGAGGTAGAACACGCCCTCGGCCTCGCGCGCGAGGCTCGACCCGACGACGTTCACGAACGCGAGCGTGCGGCAGCCGAGTTCACGCGCGCGACGCAGCGCCTCCAAGGTGTCCGCGGTCTCGCCGGACTGGGAGACGAGGACGGCGAGCGTGTCGCTCTGCGACATCGCGGGCGCGTAGCGGAACTCGCTCGCGAGGTACGCTTCGACGGGGATGCCGGCGAACGTCTCGAGGATGCTCTTCGCGACCATGCCCGCGTAGTTGCTCGTGCCGCAGGCGAGGACGACGATGCGCTTCGCGGTCCGGATGTTCTCCTCGGTGAGCGCCCCCTCCACGTCGAAGCGCTTGCCGATCATCTGCGTGCGGCCGCGCAGGAGCTCGTGGAGGGCTTCGGGGATCTCGTGGATCTCCTTGAGCATGAAGTGCTCGAAGCCTCCGCGTTCGGCCGCTTCCCGAGACCACTTCAGCTCGTGCACGACCCCGGTCTTCGGCTTCCCGGCGGCGTCGAAGTGCTTCATTCCCTCGGGCGTGATGACCACGAGATCGCCGTCGTCGAGGAAGACGACCTTGTTCGTGTGCTCGAGGAGCGCGGTGACGTCGCTTGCGAGGATGGCCCTCCCGCCCTCGGCGAGGCCGACGACGAGCGGGCTCTTCATGCGCGCCGCGACGATGCGGTCGGGGTTGTCTGCGGACACGACCGCGAGGCCGTACGTGCCCTCGACGAGCTTGAGCGTCGAGCGCACGGCTTCCGCGAGGTCCCCGTGGAAATGCTCCTCGATGAGGTGGGCGAGGACCTCGGTGTCGGTCTCGCTGCGGAACGAGTGGCCGTTCGCCTCGAGCTTCTGGCGCAGCTCGAGGTAGTTGTCGATGATGCCGTTGTGGACGACCGCGACCTTCTCGCGGCAGTCCGTGTGCGGGTGCGCGTTCCACGTCGTGGGTGCGCCGTGCGTCGCCCACCGCGTGTGCCCGATGCCGACGTGGCCCTTCGGGGAGTCCATGTCGGCGAGGTTCTTCACCGCGCCGACGGCGCGCTGGACGCGCAGTCCCTCGCGCGTGAGGACGGCGAGGCCGGCCGAGTCGTAGCCGCGGTACTCGAGCCGTTCGAGACCGGAGAGGATGACCTTCGCCGCGTCCGGCATGCCTGCCACGCCGATGATTCCGCACATGGGGTTCACCGCACCATGGCGCCGTCCTCGAGGGCGCCGGCGATCGTCTTTCCGTGGGCGATCTGCACGCGGTTGCCGACGAGCGCGCCGGGCAGGAGCGTGACGCCCCCGCCGA
>DATDQL010000063.1:0-2085 GCA_035292305.1 Thermoplasmatota archaeon | reverse complement strand
GAAGGGCCGACGCTCGTCGAGGCCGTCACATACCGCATGCGCGGGCACTCGTCCTCCGACGACCCGGCGCGCTACCGCGCGCAGGACGAGGTCGACCTGTGGGCGCGCCGCGACCCGCTCATCCGGTTGAGGACGTACATGGGCGCCCGAGGCGTGTGGAGCGAGGCGTCGGAGCGCGACCTCCACGCCGCGCTCACGGAGGAGATCTCCGAGGCGATCCGCCGCGCCGAGGCCGCCCCCGCGCCGGCGCCGGACACGCTCGTCACGGACGTGTTCAAGGACGTCCCGTGGCACCTGCAGCGGCAGTTCGACGAGCTGCGCGCGGCGCACGATCGACGCTGAGCTGCGTCCCTGTCACCGTGGGAGGCCGTCCCACGGCGTGCCATGGCGCGGCGCGTGACCTACCTCAACCCGTCCACGTCGAGGCCGGTAGGGGCGACCCGACGATTCCGGAACCGGTATGCTTCCGGCCGTGGAGTGCTGCTGCATGTACTCCACGAAGGAACGCGGGTCGAGGGTCGACCCGCTCGACGATGTGGAGCCTTGGAGCCTGCCGTAGACGAGCCGCGGACCGCGCGCGCGAGCGCGTGGACCGCATCCCGGCCCCGACGACTTCTCCGCTCCGCGTTCTTCTCGACTCACGGTACTTGGCCATCCGTTTCGCGGCGCCGAACGACACCGTGCCCGGGCGATGCGTCGCCAGGCACTCCTCGAAGACCGAAAGACCGGAAGACCTACCACTTGGAAGGCTGGTCTTTCGGTCTTCCGGTCTTCGACGGATGCCTCGCCTCGCAGCCTACCCCGTGGCCAACTACCGACTCACCATCCGCGCTCCGTGAGCCATGCATCGGTCGCGCCGACGACATCGGCGTGGTTCCGGTGATGGAAGACGAAGTGCCCGATGTCGTCGAACACGACGACCGTGGCGTCGTCGGTCCCAGTGAAGACGTCTTCCTCGCGGTCGAACCCTTCCGCATCGAAGAACCAGTCCTTCGTCCCGACGAGGACGAGGACCGGGACCTCGATGCGCGCGGCAACTCGTTCTTCCTGCGCGGGCGCGGTGTTCGGCTCGCTCCAGGCGAAGATGCTCATCCCGGCCATGAGGGGCGGCTGCACCATGGGCGCGATGACGGCCTCGACGACCTCGGGGTCTGCGGTCTCCTGCCAGAAGCAGATCTCGCGGACGTCGGGGCAGTCCCCGCCGTTGAAGCAGGCCTGGGTCTCTTCGTTGTACGGGCCGTGGACGTAGCCCGCGGCGACGACCCCGTCGAACGAGGCGAACGTGCCTTGCGCGAGCTCGACGACGAGGCCGCCCATGGAATGTCCGAGGCCGAGGACGATCGGCGCGGCCACGGCGTCGGCGCCCTCCGACCCGTACGTTCCGGACCGGAGCGCGTCCGCGACCTGGTCGACGACGAACGCGTAGTCCTCCATCCCGATGAGGCGCTCGTCGCCCTCGGTCTCGCCGTAGCCGGGCAGGTCGATGCCGACGAGTCCGCGCCCGTTCGCGGCCTCGATCTCGCCGAGCGCGTAGCCGGGCGTCGGGAGCGGGCCCCAGTTGTTCTCCTTCACTCCGCCCGACCCGTGGACGGCGAGGATGACGGACGATGGCTCGCCTGCGGGCCACCACGCGAGGCCCGCGACGTCGACGGGTCCAGCGGTCCGGGTGACGGCGCGGAAGGAGACGCGGACGGGCTCGGCGAAGGACTCGGCGTCGGCCTCGGCGACGTCGGGACCCGGCGCGGGGGGCTCCGCGGGCGCGGCGCAGCCTGCGAGCAGCAGGGCGACGAGGACGAACGAAGCGCGCCGCACGAATGGTCCAGTCCGCCGGCGTGACATGAGGCTTGTGTTCATGCAACGTCGACGTGCCGTATCGGTGCCATCGCGTCGCTTTCGATGCGCATCGCGTCCTCCGCGGCGAGGCCGAGGGTCGCGCGGAGGCGGTCGAGGACTTCGCGGTCGCGCGCGTCGACGTGTCCGTCCTCCCACGCGAGACGCGCCTGCGCCGCGTAGACCGTCGCGCGCTCGTCGGCGGTCATCTCAGCGGGCGCCTTGACACCGGGGACCGCGCGGTCCGCGACGCGC
>DATDQL010000062.1:0-2073 GCA_035292305.1 Thermoplasmatota archaeon | reverse complement strand
CCCGCCGTCCCAGGATGACATCCTCCGCGAGGATCCCTTCGCGATCACGTTCCAGACCGCGGGCAATCCGACCACGGGCTTCCTGGAGAAGGCGGACTTCAGCCTCCTCACGCCGTTCAAGCACAACGTCACGATCACCGGCCGTAACGTCTTCCGCGTGAACCTCTTCGTGAGCGGCCCGCAGACGCTCACCTACAACGTCCAGATCGTGGACCGCGGCGGCGGCGAGATCGCGAGCGCGACCTTCGCGGCCCCCGCGGGAGGCACCGGGCAGGTCCAGGGCGACCTCGTCACGAAGACAGCGAACAACCGTCACACGTTCTCGGGCGTCCCAGGCAACCGCGACTTCCTCCGGCTCGTGGTCGTCGCCCAGCAGGCCACCATCGACCCGCAGAACCAGGCGGGCACGTGGACCCTGCGGTACGGGAACGAGGAGGCGGCGAGTTCCGTCCGCATGATCACGGAGGACGCCGTCAAGGTCGCGGCGTGGACCGAGGACGAGGACAAGCGCGTCACGACCGCGTTCCGCTTCGACACGACGCCGAACGCGAAGAACTGGATCCGCGGCTTCTTCGCGGTGAAGAGCGCGTTCGGCTTCAGCGACTTCGACGACAACCCGGGAAGCGGGTTCGTGGACCCGGAAACCGGTCAGTTCGAGAAGCCGCGCGAGATCGCGCCGACCGCCGAGCTCCTGCGCGGAACGGAGGGCATCTCGTTCACCGACACCGAAGGACAGGTCACGCGCGTCGACCTCGTCCGGGACAGCGAGTTCTCGGCCGAGGAGGAGGGCCTCATGCTCTACCGGTTCGACCCGGACTTCGACCACATCGACTACCAGAACAAGACCGCGAAGCCGTCGGGCCCGTACGAGATCCGCTATCGCATGCAGTTCCGGCCCGACGACGCGCTCCACCAGGCTCCCAGCTCGCTATCGGCGACCGCGCACTTCGCCATCGCGACGGCCGCGCTCGTCTTCGGCCCCTACCCCGGCGAGAGCCTCAGCCACCAGACCTCCCCCGGCCGCACGTCCACGTTCGTCCTCCTCGCGAAGAACGACGGCGAGGTGTACGACAACCTCACGCTCGAGCTCACCGCGGTCCCGGCCGCTCTCCCGGGCTGGGGCGCCACGCTCGGCGGGCCTGGCCTCAAGAGCGGCAACCGCGTCGAGCTCCCCTCGAAGACCGAGGGCCTCGTCACGGTGACGATCCAGTCCCCGGCCTCGGCGAAGGTCGGCGACGCAGCGACCTATCAGCTGCGCGGCCGCTCGCAGGTCGACCCCGCCCTCCAGACGCAGCCGATCGCGCTCATCGTGTCCCTCATCCCGGAGGCGCAGGCGCGCCCCGGCGCCGGCGTCATCGTCCCCGGCGGCGAGACGAGCGTCCGCGCGGGCGGGACCGCGACGGTCCCCACGTACCTGTGGAACAAGGGGTCCGGACCCGGCGACCTCACCATGGGGCTGCTCGCGCAGGACGCGCAAGGCTGGAGGAACCAGTCCCTCGTCTTCGCCGGCGTGGAACGCACCGACAAGGTCACGGTCGAGGAGATCCAGCCGGGCAACATCGTCGAGATCGGGGTCCGCGTGAGCGCCGTGCGGGCCTCCGCCCCCGCCCGTACGTACGACATCCAGGTGAACGCGACGACCGCGGACATCGCCGAGCCGCCCGTCGGGACGATCCGGTTCCGCCAGGAGCTCACCGCGGGCTTCCTCCTCCGCATGCTCAGCGGCTTCAACGGCGCGAACACGCACGTCGTCGAGATGAACCGCAGTGTCACGGATCCGCGCGACGTTCGCCGAGACAAGGACATCGACGCGCTCGACGGCACGTGGTACCGCCTCTGGATCACGAACGTGGGCGCGAGCGACGACACGTACCGAGTGCAGGCTACGAACTACATCGAGGAGGGCGGCTACGACCAGAACTTCACACAGGCCTCCTCCACGTTCCAGGATGGCCGGCACGCCTGGGGCCAGCGCGGCGGCGCGGCCGTCCAAGAGGTCGGCTGCACGACCCAAGGCTGTCCGCCCATGGTCGGCTACCGCAACCAGCTCGGCGAGTTCACGGACGTCACGAC
>DATDQL010000061.1:0-12261 GCA_035292305.1 Thermoplasmatota archaeon | reverse complement strand
TAGTAGCCGTCCTTGACGCGGCGAAGCGCCGCCTCTGCGAACCGGTCGAGGTGATCCACGCTTGCCCCTACCCGGAGAACTTCCCGCCGGTGGCTTCCACGTACGCCCGGAGCTTCCCGAGCGCGCGACCGCTCTCGAGGCTCTCGCGCGCGACGTCGAGCCCGGACTTGATGTCCTTCGCCTTCCCCCCGACGAACGCCGCGGCCGCGGCGTTCGCGAGCACCATGTCGCGTCGTGGCCCCTCCCTGTTCGCGAGGACCTCGAGGAACACGCGCGCGCTGGCCTCCTTGTCGAGGCCGCCGACCTCGTCGGCCGCGCCGATACGGCGGAACCCGAGCTCTTCGGGGTTCACGGTGTAGTAGGAGACCCTCCCGTCGAGGACCTGCCCGATCCGCGTGGGGCCGAGGGGACTGATCTCGTCGAGGCCACCTTCGCCGTGCACGACGAGCGCGCGCTCGGCGCCGAGGTTCGCGAGCACCTGCGTGAGCTTCTGGACGAGGCTCGCGTGGTACACGCCGATGACCTGGTGGCGCGCCCCCGCTGGGTTCGTGAGCGGACCGAGGACGTTGAACACGGTCCGGATGCCGATCTCCCGGCGCGGGCCGGCCGCGTGCTTCATCGCCGGGTGGAAATTCGGCGCGAAGAGGAAGCCGACGCCGACCTCTTCGATGACGCGTTGGACCTCGGACGGCGGGAGCGCGAGGTTCGCCCCGAGCGTCTCGAGGACGTCGGCGGATCCGCAAGTGCTCGTGACCGCGCGGTTGCCGTGCTTCGCGACGGCGATGCCGGCGCCGGCGGCGACGAACGCGCTGATCGTGGAGACGTTGAACGTCTTCACCGGCGCGCCGCCCGTGCCGCACGTGTCGATGAGCGGGCCTGCGACGCGCGGCGCGATGAGCGCGCACTTCTCGCGCATGACGGCCGCGAATCCCGTGATCTCCTCGACGGTCTCGCCCTTCATGCGCAGCGCGGTGACGAACGCGCCGATCTGCGCGGGGGTCGCCTTGCCGTCCATGATCGTCGCCATGGCGGCTTCCGCCTCGGCGCGGGAAAGGTTGCGTCCCTCGACGAGCCTCGTGATGATGTCCTTCATGGTCGGTTGCCTCCTCGCTTCTCCGCGCACTGATCGAGGAAATTGCGGATGATGACCTTGCCGTGCTCGGTGAGGATGCTCTCGGGGTGGAACTGCACGCCCTCGATCGGGTGCGTGCGGTGCCGCGCGCCCATGACCTCGCCGGACTCCGTGCGCGCGGACACCTCGATCTCCGGCGGGAGCGAGCGCTCCTCGACGACGAGGCTGTGGTATCGCCCGGCCTGGAACGGCGTCGGGACGCCGCGAAGCAGGCCCTTGCCGTCGTGCCGGATCGCGCAGGCCTTGCCGTGCATGACGCGCGGCGCGTGGACGACGCGGCCGCCGTAGACGTGCGCGAAGCCCTGGAGGCCGAGGCACACGCCGAGCGTCGGGGTCGTCCGCGAGAGGCCGAGCAGGAGGTCCTTGCACACGCCGAAGTACTTCGGGTCCGACGGGTTGCCGGGCCCGGGCGAGATCACGATGCCGTCGGGCGCGAGCGCCTCGCACTGCTTCGCGGTCACCTTGTCGTTGCGATGGACGACCACCTCGGCGCCGGCCTCGGCGAGGTACTGGACGAGGTTGTAGGTGAACGAGTCGTAATTGTCGATCATCAACACTTTCGTCAGGTATACCCCTCCATGACCGCGAGCAGCGCTCGGGCCTTCGCCTCGGTCTCGTCGTACTCACGACCGGGGTCGCTGTCGAACACGATGCCCGCTCCCGTCTGCACGCTCGCGGTGCCGCCGACGGCCGTGAGCGTGCGGATCGTGATCGCGGCGTCGGCGTTGCCGTTGAGGGAGAAGTAGCCGACGGACCCTGCGTAGGGCCCGCGCGGGTCCGGCTCGAGCTCACGGATGATCTTCATGGCCTCGACCTTCGGCGCGCCGCTCACGGTGCCCGCGGGGAAGACGCTGTCGAACGCGTCGAACGCGTCCTTGCCGAGGGCGAGCTCGCCGGTCACGCGGCTCACGATGTGCTGGACGTGGCTGTAGCGCTCGACGCGGGCGTATTCGGGCACTTGCACGGAGCCCGCGCGCGCGATGCGGCCGACGTCGTTGCGTGCGAGGTCGACGAGCATCGCGTGCTCGGCGCGCTCCTTCGGATCCGCGAGGAGCTCGGCGCCGAGCTGCTCGTCCGCGGCTGGGTCCTTGCCGCGGGCACGCGTGCCTGCGATCGGGAACGTCTCGATGCACAGGTTCCGTGCCCGAGCGACTCCGTCAAGGACTCCGTCGCTCGGGGGTCCGACTCGCGCGAGCATCTCCGGGCTCGAGCCCACGATCGCACGGTGGCCGAGCTTGAGGCAATACATGTACGGCGAGGGGTTCACGCGCTTCAGCGCCTCGTAGTAGCCGAAGAGGTGCCCGTGGTACGGGGCGTCGATGCGCTTCGAGAGCACGACCTGGAACACGTCGCCGTCGACGATGCGCTCCTTCGCGGTGCGGACGGCATTCTCGAACTCGGAGCGCTCGACGTTCCGGCGCGCAGGACCGAACCGCAGTGCGTGGTCCGGGATGTCCTCCTCCGCGACGGCGAGGAGGTCGCGCGAGCGGTCCTTGCCGGTCGTGAAGTACTCGACCGTCCCCGTTGCGCGGTCGAAGACGACGCCGTCGAGGAAGAGCCCGTATTGGAGGTCGGGGAACGTCGCGGGCCCGCGCCGGGGAGGCAACCGCTCGAGCGCTTCCGTGTACTCGTACCCGGTGTAGCCGACGAGGCCGCCGGCGAACGCAGGTCCGCCCTCCGCTGCCGCCGGCACCTTGTGCGCCGCGACGACGCGCCGCAGGAAGTCCGTCGTGCGCTCGCCGTCGTGCGGCGCGAGGCCGATGTCGCCCGTCACGCGCAGCCGCCCGCGCGTCATCGCGACCTCGCCTTGAGGGTCGAACACGACGAGGCTGAACCGCGCGAGGCGCTCGGGACCATCGGCGGATTCGAGGAGCGCGCACGTGTGGTACGCCTCGTAGAGCTTCGCGTAGAGCGAGGTCGGGTCGAGTTTGAGGTCGAGGGGCTTGCGCAGCACGCGGCTTCGGCACTCCAGTGAACAATGCACTATTTAGGACCTTGGTGAACGGAATAGTGGAATAGCCCACATCCGCGCATCCGGGACCGTCCCTGCATGGGTGGAGGGGGCTCTTCACCGTGACGACCGGAGAGGGTGCGCCGCTCACGCGGCCGCTGGACGAACATCCCGCCGGCGGAGCGTGACGGCCACTGTGAACAGGAACGCGAAGAGGAACGGCATGACGGCGAACAGTGCCGAGGGCGGCAGCACCGGACCGAAGAGCGACGGGATCGCGATCGCCACGGTGAAAAGCCCCGCGGCGACGCGGAGGCCCCCGGTCGATGCGAGCGCGACCGCCGCGAGCCAGAACGCGACGACGACGTGGAGTCCAAGACGCAACTCGGTCGACGTCCCGATCGGGAGCCCGTTGAGCGCTGCGACGGAAAGGATCGTGTCGACCGACGCCCACATGTACCCGGCGGGACGCGCCCAGGCGACGCCAGGAAGCGCCGCGACGAGCGGGAAGAGCGCGAGGTGGCCGACCGCGGAGCCCCAGGCCGTGACGTACGGGACCCACGGGCCGCGCCCTTCGATGGCGAAGCTGCCGAAAAGCGCCACGAAGCCGACGATCGAGACCCAGGCCCACGTGGACGGCGGCACACGCTGCACGTGACGACGTACGCGCGCGCGCGATAAGGTAGTACCGCGCGCGGTTCCGGTGCGACGTGTGCGGCCGAGCACGGGACCGGGCGCGCCGACCCGCGTCCTCAGGCGCCGCGGCGACGCGGACATGCAGCACGTTGAAACGCCGGGGACGCGCTCGCGGACCGGGAACCTCCATGGGCACTGCCACCGCCGCTCCGACGCAGGACAACACGAAGGCCACCATCGCCTACATCCTCACGTGGCTTACCGGCCTCATCGTGCTCCTCATCGCCGACAAGACGGACAAGAACACGCGGTGGCACGCGATCCAGGCCATCGGGCTCGGGATCGTGGCCACGGTCGTGAGCTGGATCTTGAGCCTGCTCTGGGGCATGATGTCGTTCGCGGGAGCCGGGGGCGGCCTGATGCCCGGGTTCGGGATGTTCATGGGCGCGGGTCTCCTCGGGAGCGTCTGGTGGCTCCTCGTCATCGTGCTCGTCATCGTCTGCGCGACGAAGGCGTACAAGGGCGAGCGGTTCCGCATCCCCGTCATCGCAGACATCGCCGACAAGCAGGCCTGAGCACGTCAGGCACTGAGCGAGGGACGCGGGCCACGACCGATCGTGGCCCTCACCCGACGAACTTCTCCCATTTCTTCAACTTCAAGACCTTGCTCAACGTCGAGCCGGCCTCGATCTCCGCCCGAAGCCGGTCCTCCTGCTCCTTCACGTCGACGGCGCGGTTCGCGATCTCGACCGCCTTCTCGCGCGGCACGACCACGACGCCGTTGTCGTCCGCGACGATCCAGTCGCCCGGCCGCACGCGCTGCCCTCCGACCTCGATCTCGATCCCGATCTCGCCGAACCCTTTCGGGTCCCCGGCGTTCGGTCGCTGCACACGCGCCCACGCGGGGAAGCCGATGCGGCGGATCTCGTCGACGTCGCGGATCGCGCCGTCGATGATCACCGCGGAGATGCCCTTGCGTTTCGACGTGTGGCTCGCGAGCTCGCCCCACACGGCCTGAGAGGTGCCGTCGACGCGGATGACGAGGACCGCGCCCGGCGCGGCGTCGTCGATGGCTTCGACGGGCTTCGCCCAGTCGCCGTCCATCGTCCGCACGGTGAGCGCGGGCCCGCAGGCCCGCGCACCTTCCATGACGGGTAGGATGCCCGTCATGGCGCCCTCGCGGTGCATCGCGTCGCTCACGTTCGGCGTCGACGCGAGCCCGAACGCGACGCGGAGCTCGCCCTCGCCGAACTTCTTCATGCCTTCCGAGGGAACGACGGTGCGCGTGTCGATCGCGCCGCGGATCGCGCGAGCGGCCGCCGTGACGTCCTTCGCCTTCGTGATCGCACCGCCGACGATGACGACGCGCGCGCCGGCCGTCACGAGCGCAGCGACGGTCTCGCTCGTGAGGCCGCCCGCGACGGCCACGGGAACGGAAGTCGCGGCGACGACGCCTTCCACGAGCCGGATGACATCGGGGGAACCCCCATGCGGTTCCCCCGCCGCGACGCGGCTCGCCTCGCTCGCCGCGTCGCTCCCCCCTCCGGCCGCGAGGCCGCGCATCTGCTCGTCCACGCCGACGTGCAACCCGATGTAGTCCACGCCGAGGGCCTCGCCCTCCTTCGCGCGCCGCGGCTTGTCCGGCACGCCTATGAGGTCGAGCATGATCTTGCCGCCGTAGCGCCGGGCGGCCTCGACGGCCTGGCGCACGGTCCCGTCGTCGGCGACGCCGAGGATCGTGACTACGCCGGCGCCGGCCTTGATCGCCATCTCGGTCTCGAGCCCGCCCGTGTCCATGACCTTCATGTCCGCGACGACGACGCGGTCCGGGAACGCCTTCTTCAACGAGCGTACGGCCTCGAGGCCCTCGCTCTTGATGAGCGGCGTGCCCGCCTCGACCCAGTCCGCGCCGCCGCGGACCGCGGCCTCGCCGATCTCGAGTGCGCGGTGGAGGTTGTACAGGTCGAGCGCGACCTGGAGGATCGGGCGATCCGTCCGCGGTTCCATGGGCTGCGCTAGCGCCCGCTCGTATAAAGCGGCTTCCGGCGCCGCGCGGACGTTGTCGCGCGTCGCAGGGGGGTAGGCCGGGGCGCGCGCGTCCGGCGAGGCCGCGCGGAGGGGTGCACGTGCACGTACAGGTGTACCTTCGCCGCGGGTGCATGTGTACGTACACGTGTACCCTCACTCGCGAGCGCGCGCGGCGCCGCGCGCGTCACGCGACGCCCTCGAGCAGGTCCTCGAGCGCGCGACCCGGGTCCTTCGCGAGCACGACGCCGCTTGCAAGGAGCACGCCGTCCGCGCCGAGCGCGAGCGCCTTGCGGACGTCCTCGGCGGTCTTGACGCCGGCGCCGCAGAGGACCCTCGTCTTCGGCGCGACTCGTTTCACGGCCTCCACGGCGCCGCTCACGACATGCGGCTCCGCGCTCGTGACGCTGACGTTGCCGCCGATGAGCTCCGGCGGCTCGACGGCGACGAGATCCGGCCCGTGCGCCGCGAGCGCGGCGCTCTCCGCGACGTCCTTCGCGCACACGACGGACGCGAGCGCGTTCTCGCGGAGCCTCAGGACGGCGCGCGCGACGTGGTCGACCGGGACGCGGCGCTCGCTGTGGTTGAGGAGGCTCCCGACGGCGCCGGCTTCCCGTACGGATTCGGCCGTCACGTGGCCCGTGCCTTGCCCGGGAGGCGTGGCGTCGACGTGCTGCGCGAGGACGGGGAGACCGACGGCGGCGGCGACGGGCGCGAGCTCCGCGAGGCCCGGGACGAGCGCGACGGTCGCCCGGGAGCTCGCGGCCGCGTCCTCGAGGCGCCGAGCGAGCTGGATCGCGGCGCGCCCGGTCGCCTCGCGGTAGACCTTGAGGTTCACGATGACGAGCGGGCCGGCGAGCACGAGGCCGGCAAGACGCCAGGGAGGCATGAGTCCTGCGGACCCGGTCGAAGAGATGAAGAGACCACGCTCACCCGACGTCCGGCGAGCGCACGCGCACGCGCCCGCCCTGGAGCACGACCGTCGCGCCGTCCACGACCTCGCGCCACCCGTCCACCTTCGGCCCGACGGGCTCGCTCGCGACGACCGCGAAGTCCTCGCCCTGGTACACAAAGAGTTCGCGGATCCAGCGCGTGCCGAGGATGCCGTCGCCGTTGCCCGCGAGGAACGTCGTCTTCGTCGGCTCCTCGACGGTGCCCGGCAGCTCGCGCCGCAGCCTTCGCGCGACGTAGACGAGCGCGGGGAGCGCGTCCTCGAGGCGGGTACGGAGGCCCTCGGGGTAGGCGAGGAGGCGGTTCAGGAACATCGCGAAAGCGACCTCGCTGTCCGTCGCGCCGCGCACGCCCGCGCGCACGCTCGGCTCGATCTCGGCGAGGAGCGCGGCGCGCGCGGAGTCCATCCCCTGGATGGTCCCGTTGTGCGCGAACGCCCACGGACCGGACGAGAACGGGTGCGTGTTCTCGATGGTGACGCGCCCGGTGCTGCCCTTGCGGATGTGCGCGAGGACGAGCGGCGCGCGCGTCGCGGCGACCGTCGCGCGCCACCCGCTCTTCGGGGCGTCGGCCGCGACGGGCTCCTTGCGGACGCGCGCGACGCCGGCGTCCCACGTCGCGAGACCCCAGCCGTCGTTGTGCTCGCACGCGAGGGCCTCGAGGCTGCCCTCACCGAGGAGGAACGGCGCGAGGTCGCGCGGCGGGCCGGAGTACGCGAAGAGTCGGCACACGTTCCATCCGAGGCGCAGCGCGGACTTAAGGATGCCGCGACGGCCGCCGGACGTCCGGCGGAAGGCTCCTAAGGGTCGTCCCTGTTCGGGTCGCCGTGCGGGTGGCCCTCCGCGTCGCGTACGACGGCACCGCGTTCCAGGGAAGCCAACGCCAACCCCACGTCCGCACCGTGGAAGGCGATCTCCTAACCGTCCTCGGGCGCATCGGCGCCGTCGCTGACGCGCAGGCCGCCGCGTTCGAGGCCGCGGGCCGGACGGACGCGGGCGTCTCCGCCGCCGGGAACGTCTTCGCGTTCGACACCGCGTTCCGGGGCGACGAGCTCGCGCGCGCGGCGAACGCCTACCTCCGCGACGCGTGGGTGCTCGCACGCGCCGAGGTCGCGGACGGGTGGAGCCCGCGCCGCGCGGCGAGGTCGCGCACGTACGTGTACGCCGCAGCCATCGACGAGATCGACGCGGACGCCGGCCGCGCGCAGGCTGCGTTCGCGCTCTTCGAGGGCGAGCACGACTTCGGCGCGTTCGCCCGCATGGAGGCCGGGCGGGACCCGCGCCGTCGCGTGGATGTCGCGCGCCTCTCGGCGCGCGGCCCGATGTGGCAGTTCACGGTCCGCGGCGACTCGTTCCTGTGGAACCAGGTCCGGCGCATGGTCGCCGCGGCGCTCGCGGTCGCCCGCGGCGAGGCGGAGCTCGAGGACGTCCGTCGCGGACTCGCGGGCGAGCGCGTGGAGCTCGGCACCGCCCCCGCCGAGGGACTCGTCCTCCAGGACGTCGAGTACGACGGGCTGCGGTGGACGACGGAGCCGAAGGACGCGCGGGACGTGCTCGCGGCGCTGCGCTCCCGCGTCGGCGCGGCACGCGTCGCGGAGCGGCGCGCGCGCGTGCTGCTCCAAGGGGCCGAGGGGTTCACCCGGGCGGAGCTCCCGTAGGCGCCGCCATTGCGGGGTGGCTCCCCTACGGGAGCAGCCGGCCCCACTGCGTGCTCGGCGGCGCGAGCGGGCCGCCGGCAAGGCACCCCGGCGACTGGCCCACGTGGGTCATGTAAAGCGGCTTCGCATCGAGGAGCAGGTAGCATCCGACGCCGTCGTGCGCGTACCAGTCCGCGCGCGCGTCGCCGAGCATGTGGTTCTGGAACCACACGAGGACCCAACGCTTGTGCGCCGAATCGCCGTCCTCGGACTGCCACTGGGTCTTCGAGTGGACCTCGGCCGCGTTGAGCGCGACCGCGACCGCGTTCACCCGGTCCATGCGTCCGGATGCGACGCTGCAGGTCGTCCACGCGGAGGCGCCGCCGTTCGCGGAGTCGTGCCGGAGCGACACGCCGTCGACGCCGGTGTAGCCCTCGCCGCTGCAATCGGAGCGTCCGTAGAAGGCGTCGACGACGCAGACGTTCCCGGTCGGGTCGCACTGCTCGCCGAGCGACGCTGAGGCGAGCCCTGCGAACGTCGCGGGCAGGACGAGCGCGATGGCGAGGAGCGTCCGCATGGTCCCGCGCGGGGTGGGGCGGGACGGGGCTTGGACTCGCACCCGTCACCGCGGGGGGTCAACCCCCGTCCTTGGCGGTTCCGTTGATACCCGCCAGACTCACACGGAGGCACGGAGGACCGGAGGAACGTAGGGGCTGACTCCTGCACCGAGGAGGCCGGGAATCCTCCGTTCCTCCGCGCCTCCGTTCCTCCGGGGGGATCTGGCGGGCGGCAACGGACCGTCGACGAGCCGCCGGTACACGATGCGGACCGTCGCCTACGCGCCTTCCTTCCGCCACACCGCTTCCGTGTCGATCTGCGCCTTCTGGAGCCGGTCGCTGTAGTCGATGAACACGGACTTGATGTCCGTGAACCCCTCGATCGCCGTCGTGCCGGCCTCGCGCCCGCCGTTGCCCGTGTTCTTGATCCCGCCGAACGGGAGGTGGACCTCGGCGCCGATGGTCGGCGCGTTCACGTACGTGATGCCCGCCTCGAGGCGCTCGACCGCGAGGAACGCGCGGTTGACGTTGCGCGTGTAGATGCTCGACGAGAGGCCGAACTCGACGTCGTTCGCGACGTCCACGGCCTCGTCGAAGTCGCGCACGCGCAGGACGGAGAGGACGGGCCCGAAGATCTCCTCCTTCGTGATGCGCATCCCGTGCTTCGCCTCGAAGATCGTCGGCTCGATGAAGTGACCGTCCTTGAGCGCGCCCTTGAGGTCGACCTTGTGCCCGCCCGTGACGAGGCGCGCGCCTTCCTTCTTCCCGATGCCGATGTACTCGAGGATCTTCTTCTCCTGCGCGCCGCCGTGCACGGGGCCGACGTCGGACCTCGGATCCGTCGGGTCGCCGAGCTTCAGACCCTCCGCGCGCTTCGTGAGGCGCTCGAGGAACTCGTCGTAGACGTCCTCGTGCAGCACGAGCCGCGAGGTCGCCGTGCAGCGCTGGCCTGCGGTGCCGAACGCTCCGAAGAGGACGCCGTCGAGCGCGAGCTCGAGGTTGGCGTCCTCCATGACGATCTGCGCGTTCTTGCCTCCGAGCTCGAGGTGGACGCTCTTGATCGTCGGCGCGGCCTTCGCGAGCACCTCGCGTCCCGTGGGCACCCCGCCCGTGAACGAGACGTGGCGGATGCCGGGGTGCTCCACGATCGCGTTGCCGACCGTGCCACCGGGCCCGGTGACGAGGTTGAAGACGCCCGGCGGGAGGCCGGCGTCCTGGAGCACCTCGGCGAAACGGATGCCGCAAAGCGACGTGCTGCTCGCGGGCTTGAACACGACCGTGCAGCCGGCGACGAGCGCGGCGCCGCCCTTCCAGCTCGGGATCGCGATCGGGAAGTTCCACGGCGTGATGAGCGCGACGGCGCCCTTCGGACGGCGGATCCACATGTTGAACTTCCGCGGGAGCTCGGACGTCGTCGTCTCGCCGAACATGCGGCGGCCTTCGCCCGCGATGTACTCGAAGAAGTCGATGGCCTCCTGCACGTCGCCTTCGGCCTCGGCGAGGACCTTGCCCATCTCCTGCGCGACGAGCTTGCCGAGCTCCTTCTTGCGTTCGCGGAAGATGCGCGTGGCCTCGAGGAGGATCTGCGCGCGGCGCGGCGGGGGCGTCCTCGCCCACCCCGGGAAGGCCTTCCGCGCGGCAGCCACCGCGCGCTCGACGTCGTCCGCGTCCCCCTGGGTGAAGCGCCCGACGACCTCGCCGGTGGCGGGGTTGCGGGTCTCGTAGAGGTGCCTGCCCGGCTTCGTCCACTTGCCGTCGAGGAACATGCCGTAGGACTTCGGCGTCGGCGCCAGGGGACCACCGTCGGGGCGTGAGCGGGACGATGCTTGAAAAGGCTTCGGCTCAACTCTCCGCCTTCCCCTTCAGGCGCAGGAGGAGCGCGTCCACGTGCTCGGACCACGCGCGCCGGATCTCGGCCTCGGTCGTGAAGCGGGGAAGCACGTATGGCAGAGCGAGCTCGATGCGCACGCGCACGCGCGCGCCTTCAGGGTCCGGGCGCAGCTCGCAACGGCCGCGGAACGTCTCGTAGTCCCCGGCGACCTGCCGGAAGGCGAGGCCCGCGGGACCGGAGCGCTCGACGACCGCGGTGGACTCCCACCGGAGGCCGAGCGCGTCCGCCACGTGACGGAACCTCGACCCGCGGCGCGGGAGGCCGGGCTCGTGCGGGACTCCCGGGGCGAGCCACCGGCGCACGCGCTCGGGAGCGGCGTGGACGACGATGGAACGGTCGAAGACGACCAGGGCGGCAACCCTCGGCCATGGCTCGGCGGGCCGCGGTCTTCAAGGTTGCGCCGGGGACGCTCACGCCGGCAGTTGTGCGACTTGGTCCTGGACGGCCTTCGCCGCTGCGTGGAACCAGTCCTTGTCCTCGCCTGACAGCGGCAGCTCGACGACCTTCTCGACGCCCCGCCGCGACAGGATCGCGGGCACGCCGAGTGCGATCCCGCGCTGGCCGAACTCGCCGTCGAGCACGCACACGACCGGGAGGAGCTGCGTCGGCGTCTCGCCCGTGGCCGCGAGGACCATCTGGGAGATCGCGATGCCGGGCGCGTAGTACGTCGCGCCCTTCTTCTCGATGATGCTCGCCGCGCGACCGCGCACGGCCTCCTTCGCGGCGGCCCAGTCGATCCCGGCGCGGCCGGTGTTCGCGAGGGAGGCCGCGGGGAACATCTGCTCCCCGTGGTTGCCGAGGATCCACGCGTCGTTCCAGACAGGCGCCTTCACGGTGTCACGGAGGACGTCCCAAAGACGCATCGAGTCGTGGAGCGCGCCCATGCCGTAGACGCGAGAGCGCGGGAGGCCGGAAGCTCGCCACATCGCGATGACGAGGGGGTCGACCGGGTTCGTGACGAGGTTGATCTGCGCATTCGGCGCGACCGCGACGACCTTCCTCGCGATGTCGGAGACGATGCCCGCGTTCTTCGCGAGCAGGTCCTCGCGCGTCATACCGGGCTTGCGGGCGAGGCCCGCGGAGACGACGACCACGTCCGCGTCGCGGAGGAGCCCGTAGTCCGAGCCGCCGACGACGCGCGTCTTGAGCCCGAGGCCCGCGGCGGCCGTGTTGAGGTCCATCGCTTCGCCCATCGCGAGGTTCTCGACGATGTCCACGATCGCGATCGAGGAGACGCCCTTCACGCGGTGGAGCGTCGAGTACACCGAGTTCGCGCCGATCTTGCCTGCGCCCACGAAGCCGATCTTCATGGCGGCGCCATCCCACGGCCGGACAAAAGCGTTGCGGGTGTCCCTTCTTGGCGAGGCACGCCGCGATGCCGGCTCGGACCTCGACGGATGGGACTGCGAGCACGAGGAGGCCGCGGTCGCGCTCAAGTGCCGCGGAGAGGGGCAGCTCTTCGCCCGCCCGGAGCGCCTCCTT
>DATDQL010000060.1:0-3695 GCA_035292305.1 Thermoplasmatota archaeon | reverse complement strand
GCGCGGCGACGAGCCGCGCGAGGGCGTCCTTCCAACCAAGCGACCGCCCGAGGGCCGCGACGTACGCGATCGCGGCCTGCGCCTCCTGGAAGCTGCCGTAGAGGAGGTCGCCTTTCACGCGCGCCTCCGCCTCCTCCTTCTCGAACTTCTCGAGCCCGGCCTTCTGCGCCGCGTGCTGGCGCTCCGCTTTCCCCTTCTCCTCGCGGAAGCGCTTCATGGCCGGGTCCTCGCGCGCGGCGGGGGCTCCCGGCGCCGCGTAGAACGTGTCGAGGGCCTCGGCGAACGTCGCCTTCCGCTCGAGGCGCAGCTCCGGTTTGTCGTGCGCCCGAAGCGGCCACGGCGCGACGTCCACGCGCGCGGCGTCCTTCCACACGACGACGGGGTCGAGCTCGCCGCGTTCGAGCCGCCCGACGAGGCGCCCGATCCCGTCGTGGAGCGCGCGCGCCTGCGCCTCCAGGAGCTCGCGGGTCGGCGTGTTCTTCGGGACGTCCGCGAGGGCGCAGACCTCCTCCGCGTACGAGCCGCCGAGGTTGAACTCCGTCGCGAGCGTGCGCACGGCGTCCGCGTCGGACGCGAGCAGGCGCGCGCGGAACTCGTCGTACGTCAGGCTCGACGGCATCGTCCGCGGCGGAGGGTGGCGGAACTCCGCGCCGGGGCGCACCTCGCGCGTCGCCCACGACTGCTGCAGGAGCGCCGCGAGGATGCGACCTTCGCGGACGAGGATGACGTTCCCGTCGTGGAAGAGCTCGACGACGAGGGTGAAGCCGCCCTCCGCTCGCTCGATGTCGACCTCGAGCACGCGGTCGAAGTGGTGCTGCCGGACCGCGGCGACGCGTCCACCGGAGAGCTGGCGGCGCAGCTGCATCGAGAACGACGGCGGCTCTGTCGGGTTCTCGCGGGCGGTCCTCGTGAGGGTGACGGCCTTGCCGACGAGGATCCACAGGTCGCGCTTCGTACCCTGGTCCTCCGACGCCTTCGTGCGCAGGCGCACGAGCACCTCGCCTGGCGCGGGCTGGAACACCTTGTCGACGCGCGAGCCCACGAGCGGCTGCAGCTCGTGCACGAGCGCGGCCACGTCGAAGGCGTTCATCTCGGCCTTGGCCATGGGATGGCGGCGGACGGAAGGGGGCGGCCTTATGCCTGCCGGAGGGCGAGCGCTGGCGCTAGCGCTAGCGCTAAGGAGCGCGAGGGCAAGGGCGAGGGAGCGCGAGGGCGAGGGAGGGCAAGGTCGAGGGCGAGGGCGAGGCGAGGGCGAGCGCTGGCGCGGGTCCGGGAGGAACGTGAGGTCGAGAGGGTCCTTGCTCGGAGGCGGCCGCGGCGAACCCCTCGCCCTCGACCTTGCCCTCCCTTGCCCTTGCGCTCCCTATCGTTAGCGCCAGCGCCAGCGCTAGCGCTCGCCGCAGCAACCATCATGACCCCCTCATCCCTACGCGACCCCGTGACGTACATCCGAGTCGTCGACGAGGCCGAGGCGACCGGCCGCCTGCGCGAGGTCTACGAGGCCGTGCGCGCAGCGCGCGGGAGCGTCGGGAACATCATGAAGGCCGAGAGCCTGCAGCCCGAGGCGCTCCAGAAGCACCTCGACCTCTACGCCGAGCTCCTCTACGGGAAGGGCGGGCTCTCGCGCCGCGAGCGCGAGATGGTCGCGGTCGTCGTGTCGGCGGCGAACAAGTGCGCGTATTCGATCGTGCACCACGCCGACGCCCTCGGGCGCTACGTGACCGAGCCCGGGCTCGTCCCCCTCCTCGTCGCCGACGCCTCGAAGGCGCCGCTCGACCAGCGCGAGCGCGCGATCGTGAACGCCGCGGTCCGGCTCACGAAGCATGCGGAGGAGTGGACGAAGGGTGACGTGGACACGCTCCACCTCGCCGGGATGCAGGACGACGACGTGCTCGGGCTCGTCCAGCTCGTCGCGTACTTCAACTTCGCGAACCGCCTCGCGATCGGCACGGGCGCGACGCCCGAGGACGCCGACAAGCGTTACCTCTACTAGAGGAGCCACGTCGCGGCGCGCGTCTTCACGTTGTTGTCGAAGTTCGGCTCCCACTCCGCGCCGTTCGCGTTCGCGTGCACCGCGACCTCGCGCAGCGCCGCGCCGCCGGGCGTCGCGATCGGCGTGAAGGGGATGCGGAAGTACGTTCCCGTCGCGGGGGCGAACGGGCACGTGTTCGTGCCCTCATACACGACCTCCGTGGTCAGCTGCGGGAACCACGTCGCCGGAGTCTGCGAGCGCGACTCGACGGTGATGTTGACGCTCATCGCGGGACGCACGCCGATGTTGCGGGCGCAGCCGTGCACCCACGCGAGCGCGGTGCCGGTCTGCGAGAGCATCGGCTCCACGAACCCGATCGCGGTCACGTCGTGGTCCGGCGCGTACTCGAGGTTGAACCGCGCGGTCACGGTCGAGCCGCCCGGGAGCCGGTACTGCGCGACGTACAGGCCCGTGCCGAGCCAGACGCCGCCGATGTACTGGTCCCAGGTGTAGCGGAACGTCGCCGGCACGCCAGTCGCGGTGTTCGTCGTCGCGCCGTCGTCGAGGATGGCGACGTTGCTCCCGGACGTGTCCGTGCCGCGGTAGAGGTAGATCTTGTGGTCGAGGGCGCGGGGCGCGGTCGTCGTGATCGCGACCTGGAACGTGAGCTTCTCGGGACGGTGGAAGTCGACGCGCGGCCGCTCCCTCTCGTCGAGGATGGTGAGGGTCGCGGCGTCCGCGCGGGCGGAGGGGGTCGGGACGATCGTCGCGACGAGGAGGATCGCGAGGAGAAGCCCTGCTCTGCGCACGCGCGGCGAGGCGGGCCGCGACGCTTGGGCTTTCCCGCGACGGCGTATCCGGGCGAGGGCTTGCGAAAAGCTCTTGTGCCGCCGCGGCCCTGGGCGGGTCGATTGGACGGCGCGGGCCGCGGGGACGCGGGCGTTCGGCGGATCCAACGGTGGCGCGAGGGCGACTCCGCTCTCGATAGCTACCTCTCGTTGTGCTCGGACTACCTGAAGCGGCAGATCCTCGTCTACCGCAACTGGCCGCAGCGGCGATGGGACGCGATGGGCTACCGTCCGTCCCGCGCGCCGCGCTCGAAGGATGTCCAGCGCTACGACGATCGCGTGTTCCGCGACCGGAACACCTGAGCTCCCGACGCCGACGTCGCAGGAACGTTCAAGGCCCGCTCGCGGCGTCCGCCGGCCGTGGAGCTGCCGCGGCTGCCGCTTTCCATCCGGTTGAGCACGGTCGCCTTCGTGGCGGCGGCGTTCCTCGGCGGCCTGTCCGCCGGCCTCGTCGGCGCCCACGCGGTCGTGGAATCGGACGCGCCGCTTGCGGAGGTCGGGGACCCGGCGGCCCTGCGCGGCGCGCACGGGGATCGAGTGAAGGTCCACGGCCTCGTCGTGGACCACCGCATCGACGCCGGGGACGGACCCGGCGCGACGACGTTCACGTACAACCTCGTCCTCGACGACGGCACCGCGCGCCGCGAGTTCGCGGTCCCGCGCCCGGATTACGACCGGACGCTCGACGGGCGGTGGATCGTGATCCCCCTCCGCTGGACCGGGAGCGACTACGAGGCCGGTCCGCCGGAGCGCGCGATCCAGCCGTGGATGTGGCGGACGACGCTGCTGCTCGGCGCGGCCACGGTCGTCGCGGGTGCCGCGTCGCGCGTCTTCGAGAAGGGCATCGTGATGAAGCGCCGCGGCGACTTCGTGGA
>DATDQL010000059.1:0-5748 GCA_035292305.1 Thermoplasmatota archaeon | reverse complement strand
CCATCTCCGACGCGAACAGCTTGGCCATCGCCGCCTCGGCGGTGAAGCGGACGCCCTTGTCCTTGAGCGTCGCCGCCCGCCACGCCAGCAGCCGCGCCGCGTCGAGCTCGGTCGCCATGTCGGCGAGCTTGAACTGGATCGCCTGGAAGGAGCCGATCGCCTTCCCGAACTGCTCGCGCTCCTTCGCGTAGGACACTGCGGCGTCGAGGGCGCCTTGCCCGAGGCCGAGCGCCATGCTCCCGATCGCGATGCGCCCCGCGTCGAGGGTGCGCATCGCGCCGGTGAAACCCTGGCCGATGCCCGAAGGGCCTCCGAGGACCGCGTCGTCGGACACCCAGCAGTCGTCGAGGAAGAGCTGGCTCGTCGCGGAGCCGTGGAGGCCGAGCTTGTGCTCGAGCTTGCCCATCACGAGGCCCTTCGCGCCCTTCTCCACGACGAAGGCGGTGATGCCCTTCGCGCCCGCCGCGGGGTCGGTCTTCGCCATCAGCGTGAACGTGCCGGCGAAGTGGCCGTTCGTGCAGAAGACCTTCTGGCCGTTGAGCTTCCAGCCGTCCCCGTCGCGCACCGCGGTCGAGCGCAGGCTCGCCGCGTCGGAGCCGCTCGTGGGCTCCGTGAGGCCCCACGCGCCCCACGCCTCGCCGGTCGCGAGCCTCGGGAGGTACTTGCGCTTCTGCTCGGGTGTCCCCATGATGAGGATGTGGCCCGTGCCGAGGCCGCAGTGCGCGGCGAACGTGATCCCGACGGAGCCGTTGACACGCGACAGCTCCGCGATCGCGAGGTTGTACGCGACCGCGTCGAGGCCGATGCCGCCGAACTCGGCGGGGATGGTCATCCCTGCCAGGCCGAGGTCGGCCGCGCGCTTCAGGACGTCCGTGTTCCAGACGCCTTTCTCCTCGATCTCGTCGATCTGGGGAGCCACGACGGCCTCCGCGAACTCGCGGACGGTCCGCTGGATCTGGCGCTGCTCGTCCGTGAGCTCGAACTCCATGCCGTTTCATCGAGGCGGAGGCGCTCCACCGTCATGACGCTTTCGCGGGGCGGAGCGGCCCGGCGGGGTGCCGGCCGGCGGGACGCCCGGCGCGGGCGCGTCCTCGGCTTCCTCGCCGGTCGACGGGATCGTCCCGAACACCTGCGAGAGCGAGAGCTCCTCGTGCCGGATCGCACGGTCGGGCTCGGGCCCGGGCTTGGGCTCGGGACGCGCACCGGGCCGGGGCTCGGGCGCGGGTCGTGCCACCGGTCGGACGACCTCGAAGAACGCCTTCTCGGGGGCGAGCGCCGCCACGAGCGTCACCGCGCCCTTCACGACGGCGACGCCGCGGCGGCGGTCGATGAGGACGGCGGCGCCGGTCTCCTTCGCGGCGCGCAAGGCCGAAGGCAGGTCGCATCGCGCGGCGTCGTGCGGCGGGCGCGCGTCGGCGACCTCGACGACCGTGACCCCGCGGGCGCGCTTCCAGGCCGGCTCGCCGGCGCGGACCCGTCGCGCGGCCGGCTCGATGGCCAGCGCGAGGGCGAGCGCGCCGGCCGCGATCCACGGGACGGGTCGCGCGCCGGCCTGCGACCAGCTGCCGCCGTCGGCGGTGGGGACGACGCTCACGTACGCCTCGCCGGCCTGGAGGAGGAGCCAAGCGGTGCGCGAGACGGCCTGCGCCTCGCCGCGCACGAGGACCTCGGCGTCGTGCACGAACACGATGCGCACGTCCAAGCGGCCCGGCGTGCGGACGACCGCGTCCTTCGCCTTCGCGTCCTCCATGAGGGCGCCGACGTCGATCGCGACCGCCGCCGCGCCCATGCCCTCGATCGGCGTGAGCTCGCGCACCTCGCGCCACCAGGGTCGTCCGTCGCCGCCGAGCTTCTCGGCTTCGACCCGCGCCGACCACGACCCTTCGCGCTCGGCGAGGCCCTCGACGTCGTGACGCGCGGTCACCTGCCAGAGCGGCGCGAGATCGAGCGGGACCCCGGCGTCGCGCTCCGTGAAGACGTGGTCGTCGGTCCACGGTCCCGAGGCGTTCATCGCGCGAGCCTCGAAACCGACCGCGAGCGTGTCCGTCCCGAGCGCCGTCGACGGCGCCGCGGAGTCGGTCCAGGACAGGCCGGCGAAGACCGCGACCGCGACGAGGGCGAGCTGAGCGCCACGGACCGCGTGGAGCCGGACGGGCTTCAGGTCACCACCACCGTGACGGTTCGCGAGACGGAGAAGTACCCGACGTTGCTCGCCCCGCTCTTCACGGTCCCTTCGAAGAGGACCGTGATCGAGGTCGACGTCGTCGTGTGGATGGCGTTCGTGTCCGTCACCTGCACCGTGAGGGACTGACCCGCCGTCGCGCCCGCGACCGAAGTGGGTGCGACGAGGATGAACCGCGCGTCGCCCGCCGTCTTGCTGACCGCGAGGTCGAGCGTCGCGTCGGAATCGTAGTCGTTCCGGATCTTGACCGCGTTCGCGGTGTAGCCGTTCGTGATGGAGAGCGTCGGCGAGAACGTCTCCGCGTAGAGGTACGCGCTCGTGTGGGCGACCACGCTGCTCGTCGACGTGCGCGATCCGGTCGCGCCGTCGGTGAACGCGAGGGCCGGGGTGAGCGCGAGCGCGACGAGGATGAGCGCGGCGTGGCGGAGGCTCACCAACCCTGCCACCTCATGACCCCGGCGAGGCCGAGGAAGACGACGACCATGGGCACCATCGCGGCGACCGCACCGTACGCCGCGAGCGAACGCGTGCCAGGGACCGCGGGCGCCCGGACGACCTCCGCCCCGCCCTTCGCGGGGAGCGAGGCCGTCGCGAACGGCGCGAGATCGGTCTGCGCGACGCCGGCGTCGCTCTCGACGCGGACGTGCGTCGGTAGCATCCCCCCGCGCACCTGCAAGTCGCCGCGCGCTTGCACCGTGTCGCTCAGCACGGGCGCGGAGACCAGGAACAGGACGGCCGCGGCCGCGACGAGATGATGCGGCCGCAGCCCCGCGAACGGCCCGGGGCGGGCCATGCGCCGCTGCCCGTCGACGACGCCGCGCAGGCCGAGCGCGAGGAGGATGGTCTGCGCCGCCGCGACCCCCAGCGGCTTCAGCCATTCGGACCGGACGGCGAGCGAGACGCCAGCCACCTCCGGGACGACGGCGACGCGGCCGGGGTCGACAGGCGGGACGCCGAGCTCCTGATCGGCCCGCTCGTTCGCGTCCCCTCGCGTGACGAGCCCCTCAGGCACGACCCCGACGACGCGGTGGACGACGACCGCCCCGCTCGGAGCCCGATAGACGACGACGTCCCCGACCTCCGGGGGCTGCCGCCACGCGAGGAAGACGCTTCCCGCAGGGAGCGTGGGCTCCATGCTCGCGGTCGCGACGACGCCCACCGTGAACAGCCCAAGCAGGCGGGCTGCCACGATGAGGCCGGCGAACACGAACACGAAGCGCATCCCGAGCGAGGTCTCCTTGCTCCTGCTCACGCGCCGGTGACCGTGATCGTGCAGGCGACCGACTCGCCCGCGGTCTTGCTCGTGCCGGCGACCTTGACGCCGAGGTACGCGTTCGCGGCAACGGCGACGCTCACCGGCGCCGGGTTGCTCGTGTACGTCTCCGCGCTCTGGTCCTCGGCCGCCGTGAGGGCGACCGTGCAGAGCGACGAGTCGGTGCCGCCGATCGTGATGTCGACGCTGCGCGTCGCCGTGCCCTTGTTCGTGATCTTCACGATCGCGTCGAACTCGTACGCTCCGTCGGGATTGATCCCGTCGCCCGCGGCGTCGAGGTTGTTCGCGTCGAAAGCGATCGTCAGCTTCCCGGACGCCGCCTCCGTGAGGAACCCGTCGTGCGGGCTGTTCGCATTCTCCTCGATCGCGAGGTACGAGTTCGTGTCCGTCACGACACTCGCGGTCACCGTCCTCGCGCCCGTCGATCCATCCGTGAAAGCGGTCACTAGCGCGACGGAAAGCGCCGCCGCGCCGATCAGCATCGCCCAGCCTGGGGTCGTCCTGGCGAACATGTACCCCGACCTCGCCGCGTCAAGCTACATCACGCAAGGGGAACTCCCGATGTGGGCGGGAGGACCCCCCGGGCCGTGGCCCCACGAGGACGAGCGTACCTTATGACCATGACCGACATCCCCGCGGCGTGGCCCCCCTCCACCGCATCGAGATGCCCGTCCCGTTCGCGATGCGATCCGTGAACGCCTGGCTTTCCCTCGACGAGGACGGCGCCACCCTCGTCGACTGCGGCCCGAGAACGCCCGACGGCTGGGAAGCCCTCGTCGCCGGCCTCCACGCCCACGGGGTGCGCCCCGCCGACGTCACGCGCGTCCTCCTCACCCACGCCCACGTCGACCACTACGGCAACCTGGCCCGCCTCCAGCGAGGGAACCCGTCCCTCCGTGCGTTCGTCCACCCCGCCGACCGCGGCTGGATCGAGGACTACGAAGGCGGCCGCCGCATGCGCTTCGACGCGTACGGACCCGCGCTCGAGCGGTGCGGGCTCGACGAGCGCGACATGCGCCGCCTGGCCAAGGGGTACGAGATCCTCGCCACCATGGCCGAAGCCGCCGCCGTCCACGGCACCCTCGAACCCGGCACTTCCGTCCACGTCGCCCGCGCCGACCACGAGGTCATCCACGTCCCCGGGCACAGCCCCGGCTGCGTCGCGCTCCACGACCCCCTCGACTCCACGCTCCTCTCCGGAGACGTCCTCCTCGAACGCGTCACCACGAACGCCGTCTGCCTCGCCGACGACGAACGCGCCGCGCTCCGAGACCACCGCGCGAGCCTCCGCCGCCTCGCCGCCACCGACGCCCGCCACGTCCTCCCAGGCCACCGCGACCCGTTCGACGACGCCCGGAAGATCGCCGAGGAGCACGAAACCAACATCGCCGCGCGCGGCGAACGCGTCTTCGGACTCCTCACCACGGAGCCGCAGTCCGTTCGATCCCTCGTCCGCGGACTCTTCCGCGAACTCGAGGTCGACCTCTTCCTCGCCTGCAGCGAGCTGCTCGGGCACCTGCGCGAGCTCGAGCGCGCCGGGCGCGCGGTCGAGCGCAGCGACGGGCGTTGGACGGCCCCGCGGTGAGCCGTGCGACGCCGGCCCGCGTCCCAGGGGGCGCGCGAACATCCATCAAGATTCGCGCGCAAAATGCGCGCGCGCTCCTACGGCGGCCGTGCGGTCGCCCCCCTACCGCTCCCGGATCGCCTCCGACACGTCCGCCCGTGCGAGGATGATGAGCTCGTCGCGCCGCGCCTCCGCGAGACGCACGAGGAGCGCGAACATGCCGAGCTGCGTCACGGGGAAACGGATCTCGCTGCGGACGAGGGCGCGGAGGTCCTCGAACCGGAGCTTGTCGTCGGTCGTCCCGCGCACGAGCGCGGTGGGTTTGCCGGGGCCGATGGCGTAGCTCTGGAGCGTGCCGGGGGGCGCTTCTTGGAACGCGCCGCGCCTGAGCAGCGCGAACCTCTCTCGATCTTCGCGCGCGAGATTCTCGCGCGCGGCGTGTCGCAAGTCGTCGGTCATCGCGCTCACGAGGGACGCGCGACCTCATTCGCCTTGTCCGGACGCGCGGGCGACCTGGGGACGCTCACCCCTTCCGCACGCCCTTGCCGGCTGCGTGTCCGTGGCCGGCTTCGATGTGGCCCATGGCGAGCTTCGTGGCGAGGACGAGCTTCGCGCGCGTCTTGGGCCACGCTTCGGCGGGGATGTCAGCGAGATACTCCGAGACGAGCGCCGGGGGGACCTTGAGGTCGAGCGTCGCAAGCCACGCGGCGCACTCGTCGGCGGTGGGGG
>DATDQL010000058.1:0-4504 GCA_035292305.1 Thermoplasmatota archaeon | reverse complement strand
CGTCGCCGTGATCGCGCTCGTCGCGGCGGTCCCGGCGCTCGGGCGCCGCGTGCGATCGGTGATCGCGGCGTTCGGCCTCATGTCCGCATCCGCGATCCTCATCCACCTCTCGGGCGGGTACATCGAGGCGCACTTCCACATCTTCGTGATGCTCGGGGTCATCTCGCTCTACGAGGACTGGATGCCGTTCCTCCTCTCGATCGGCTACGTCCTGATCCATCACGGGGTCGCGGGCTCGATCGATCCGACTTCCGTCTTCAACCACGCGGCCGCCTTCGCGGCTCCGTGGACGTGGGCGATCATCCACGCGGTCTTCGTGCTCGGCCTGAGCGCGGCGAACATCGTCACGTGGCGCGTCCTCGAACGGACGCGGGCTCGCGCGGACGTCGTCCTCGATTCCGCGGGCGAGGGCATCTTCGGGGTGGACGCACCGGGCCGGGTGACGTTCGCGAACCCTGCAGCGGCGTCGCTCGCGGGCGCGCGCCCGTCGGACCTCGTTGGCCTGCGCGCGAGGGACCTGCTCCGCGAGATGCCGGAGGACCTCGCGGGATCGGGCCGCCGGCCGTTCGAAGCCGCGATCGTGCGGCGGGGCGGCCCGCCCGTGCCGGTCGAGTGCGTGGCGCGACCCATCCTGCGCGACGGCGTGCCGGGCGGCGTCGTCCTCACGGTGCGCGACATCTCGGAGCGGAAGCGCGCGGAGGCGGAGATCCACGCAGCGCGCGCCGAGCTCGCGGCGAGCGAGAAGCTCTCCGCGCTCGGGACCCTCGTCGCGGGCGTCGCGCACGAGATCCGGACGCCGCTCACCTACGTGACGACGAACGCGCACCTCGCGCGCGTCCGCCTCGCGCGTGCGTCGCTGCGGGAGCCCGCGTCTGCGCAGGCGCTCGCCGAGGTCGACGACAGCCTCAAGGCGATCCTCGAGGGCTCCGACCGCATCCAGCGCCTCGTCGCGGACCTGCGGCGATTCCACGAGCCTCGCGCATCCGAGCTGGTCGTCGCCGCGCTCGACCAGGCGATCGCGGGCGCGGTCGACCTCTTCCGCGCGACGCACCGGGACGCCGCCTCGGTCGATACCGACTTCGCTCCGACGCCGCCCTGCCGCATCGACAAGGTCCAGGTGCAGCAGGTCGTCCTCAACCTGCTCGCGAACGCCGCGGAAGCGTCGCCGCGAGGGCGCGTCCGCATCGCGACGCGGGCCGCGGTGGACGCCGCGGAGCTGGTGATCGAGGACGACGGCCCCGGGATCCCGCTCGAGGTGCAGGAGCGCATGTTCGAGCCCTTCTACACGACGAAGGCCGACGGCACCGGCCTCGGTCTCGCGATCGCGCGTCGCATCGTCACCGCGCACGGCGGTACCATCCGCTGCGAAAGCCGCCTCGGCGCGGGCGCGCGGTTCGTCGTACGTTTCCCCGCTGCGGCGCGGGCCGTCCTCGTGCCGACCTAGCTTTATGACGCGCAGGGCGCGTGCGCCCCCGTGGACCTCGCGCTCCTCGCGAAGGAGGACGAGTTGACGCGCGCCGACGCCGCGGACGTCCGCCGCGCGCTGAAGGCCGCGCGCGTCGCGTACCGCGACGTCCGGGACGCGCGGAAGGCCATCGCCGACGTGCTCGTCGTCGTCGGAGACTCCGGCTTCGTCCTCGACGCCGTCCGGGCCGCGCCGACCGGCGTCGCGGTCCTCGGCGTGGGAACCGGTCCTGCCTTCCTCGCCGAGGTGACGGCCGCGCAGTTCCCATCGGCCGCGCGCCGCCTCGCGTCCTCCGATTACCGCGTCGAGGAGGTCGACCGCATGACGTGCAGCGTCGGCGGCGAGGTCCGCGGTTCCGCCGTCAACGAGGCCGCCCTCCTCGCCTCGACGAGCGGGCAGATCGTCCGGTACTCGCTCTCCGTCGACGACGAACTCGTGTGGCGCGACCGCGGCGACGGCGTGATCGTCGCGACGCCGACGGGTTCGACGGCGTACGCCCTCTCGGCGGGCGGGCCGATCGTGCTCCCCGACGCGGGCGTCCTGAGCGTCGTCCCCGTGTGCAGCACGGACGACGCGAAGCCCGTGGTCGTCCGGCGCGACGCGCGGATCCGCCTCACCGACGTGGACGCGCGCGGCGGCGTCGACCTCGTGCTCGACGGCCGCGAGCGCTCGCGCGTCGGCCACCGCGAGGAGGTCGTCCTCACGCGCAGCGACGAGCCCGCGCGGTTCGTCCGCTTCACCGAGAAGCGCGCGAGCGCCGTCGTCGGAAAGCTCAAGGCGCAGCGGGAGGCGGGCGACGAGCTCGCGCGTGCGCCGCCGTCCGCGAAGTTCCTCCATCGACTCCTCGTGTATGAAGGACCGTTGACGCAGCAGGAGCTCGTCCGGGAGTCGCAGCTCGGCGAGCGCACCGTGCGCAACGCGATGGCGTGGCTCCTCGCGGAAGGGATCGTCGTGAAGGAGCCGACCTTCCGTGACGCGCGCCAGGGCGTCTACACCCTCGTCGGCCGCGCGGGCCGTCCGAAGCGACCGCCGACCCACGGCCGCTCCGAGAGGACGTCCTGATACCGGCAGATCCTGCCGGTATCCGCCGGCGGGACGCCCCACGCGTGCCGGGACCCGGGAGCTCATATGGGCCGCACGACTACGCAGGACCAGGCCATGGCGACCCCGGTCCTGCGCCGCGGCGCGTTCGCGCGCTACGAGGCCAACCTGCTACGCCACATGAACGTCTTCGGGGAGCTGCCGCTCGAGTACCGCGACGTCCCCGCGGAGGAACGCCGCCGCCGCATCGTCGCGGCGAAGGCGGCGCTCGGGGACGCGCTCGTCATCCTCGGCCACAACTACCAGAACGACGAGATCGTCTCGTACAGCGACCACACCGGCGACTCGTACCAGCTCTCTGTCGCGGCTGCACGGAACGAGCACGCGCGGCACATCGTCTTCTGCGGCGTCTCCTTCATGGCCGAGACCGCGGACATCCTCACGGACGGCCGTCGCGACGTCGTCCTGCCGTCGATGGAGGCGAGCTGCCCGATGGCCGGCATGGCCGAGATGGTCCAGGTCGCGAAGGGATGGCAGCTCGTCGCCGACGTGATCGGAGAGGAGAACCTCGTCCCGGTCGCGTACATCAACTCGTACGCGGACCTCAAGGCGTTCGTCGGCGAGAAAGGCGGCGTCATCTGCACGAGCGCGAACGCCGACAAGGCCTTCCGATGGGCGTGGGAGAAGAGCGCGCCCGCCCTCGCCGGTCGCAGGCCGGTCATCGTCTTCTTCCCGGACAAGCACCTCGCGACGAACACGGCGCTCGACCTCGGCATCCCGCAGCGGGCGATCGCCGCGCTCGACCCGTGGAGGTCCGACACGTCGCCCGACGCGCGCGCCCGGCTCGCCGAGGCGCGCGTCGTCGCCTGGGAAGGCTACTGCCAGGTGCACGACCGGTTCAAGGCCGACCACGTCCGCGACATCCGCGCGGCCCGGCCCGGCATCCAGGTCGTCGTGCACCCCGAGTGCCGCCGCGAGGTGGTGGAGCTCGCGGACCACGTCGGCTCGACCTCGAAGATCATCGAGATCGTCGCGAAGTCGCCGGCCGGCTCGTCGTGGGCGATCGGGACCGAGGTCCACCTCGTCCGCCGCCTCGCGAACGACCACCCGGACAAGTACATCGTCCAGCTCTGCGGCGAGGCCTGCCTCGACTGCAACGCGATGCGGCAAGTGCAGCCCGAGTACCTCCTGTGGGTCCTGGAGGAGCTCGTGAAGGGTCGCGTCCAGAACCGCATCCAGGTCCCCGACGAGGAGCGCGCGCTCGCGAAGGTCGCGCTGCAGCGCATGCTAGAACTCTGAGACCCTCCCCACGGGCTCCCGCGGACCCACGTCATCTTGAAGGGGGGGTCCGCCGTTGCCGCCGGGATGCCCCCGGAGACCCCGCAGTCCCTCGTGCAGGCGCGCCGTGACGAGCAGCTCCGCTCGCACAAGGGCTGGTGCATCGCGTGCGGCACGCGCAACGCGGAAACGGGGGGCGCCGCGGACAACGGCGCGATCTACCGCATCCTGCGGAGCGGCATGCACGTGGGCAACCTCGCGCTCTCGCGCGATGACCACCTCTGCATCCACTGCCGCAACCACGGGAAGGTCAAGTAGTGCCGGACCTGCTCGTCCTCGGCGCCGGGAAGAGCGGCGTCGCCGCGGCGCGCGCCGCCCGCAAGGCCGGCGCGGACGTCCTCCTCGTCGAGAAGGGGCCCGACGCACCGTCCGACGCCCCCTGCGACGTCCTCGGGTCCGCCTTCGCTTGGGCGCCCCTGCGATCGGCGGGGGGCCACGTGTGCGGCGCCCGCGTGGTCCGTGGACGGGAGGAGATCCTGCTCGACGCGCGCGTCGTCGTCCTGGCCTGCGGAGGCGTCGCCGGTCTCTGGCAGGCGGAGGCGCCGCTCGCCACCGGCGACGCGCTCGCCATCGCGCACCGCGCGGGCGCCGCGCTGCACCGCCTCACCGAGCTGCGGAGGACCGATGGACGCGTGTGGATCCACGGCGGCGTCGCCGCGG